>CAYWFN010000032.1:0-7107 GCA_964457715.1 uncultured Methanosarcinales archaeon
ACCATATGGGTTCTCCCAGTTTATTTCTTTATGCAACATCTCCTTAACACAACCAAGAACTTTATTTTTATTAATGCCTGCAATTATATTTGCGCCAAGTTCTACAGTCTCAGAACGTTCAGTATCTTCTCTTAGAGTAACACACGGCACTTTCATTATGCATGCTTCCTCCTGTACACCACCTGAATCTGTTAAAATTAATTTAGCATTTTTCTCCAAAATCAAAAAATCAAAATAACCAATAGGCTCTATGATGTCTATCCCTTTCAAATAACTAGTTAGATTATATTTCTCTATCATTTTCTTTGTTCTTGGATGCATTGGATAAACCACTTTTTCATCATATTTACCTACAATCGCTTTAATTGAAGATAAAATATCCCTTAGATTTTCTTCTATATCCACAGTCAATGTGCGATGAGCTGTAACAAGGAAATATCTACAATTTAAAAGCTTCAATTTTTCCATTATTTTTGATTTCTTCTCTGCTTTAATAATATTCAGATTAATCGCATCTGAAATAGTATTTCCTACAACAAATATCTTTTTTTTATCTATCCCTTCTCCTATCAACGTCTTTTCCTGAATCTTTGTCGGACAAAAAAGGTAATCTGAAATATGGTCTGTAACCACTCTGTTTGTTTCTTCTGGCATCTTTCTGTTGTAACTGCGTAAACCTGCTTCAATATGCCCCACTTTGATATGTAATTTTGTTGCTGCCAGTGCTGCTCCAAGCACAGTATTTGTGTCTCCTTGAACCAAAACAACACCTGGCATCTCCTTTATCAAAATTTCTTCAATCTTCATTAAGATATTTCCTGTTTGATTCCCATGTGAACTAGAACCTACTGCCAAATTGTAATTAGGTAATGGAATATCTAGTTCGTTCAAAAAAACTAGGTCCATGCTTTCTGAATAGTGTTGATTAGAATGGATTATTAAAAAATCTAGATTATTATCTCTACAATATAGTATTATAGGGCTCATTTTTATTATTTCTGGCCTTGTTCCAAAAACAATACAAATTTTTTTTCTCATTAATCATTTTGTTAAAATGCCTTTGTTTATAAATTTAAGCATTAAGGGGCTTCTTTACACACCCTAAATAACTAAGCAACGTTTATACTTTATATGCCAAAACCAAATTAATTTTTAATATCCCATCAGCTAATTTAATTAGTTTGTTTTAGCTGCAAACTGTTCATCTAAGATTGTTTTATCTTCTTTTATTTTTTTAAAGATCTTAAAATTACCAAATTTTGCGTCCAAGTAATATCTGTTTTTGATATCCGGCAATCTTTCTGAACTACTTAAGGCTATGTATTGTATATCCCCTGTCTCTATTGCACTAGTTATCCTATTTAAATACTCTGGATCAGAATACAATGAGATGAATGACCTATTAGCATAGTAGGCTATATCTACACGAGAAATAATCATATCTTCCTCTTTCGTGTTTTTGTTAATATAGTTTGCAGCTTCTATTAAGCCATTCTGACCATACCCTAATGTGGTAGAATAATCAGCCGGGGCTTGTACCCCATTAATGTAAAAACAAGTAACAGTTAGTGTTATCAATGCAGTAATAATCAACGCTTTAATTGACTTATACCTAAATAATTTAAAAATTAGAAATCCAAATAGTAATGGTGCAATATACCAAATCCCATTTAAAGAACTATTAAAATAAGTTTCTAAGTCAGTTCCAACATCAATAGATTTTGTATAGAATATATTATGCGGGATAAACGGATCTTTAAGAACATAAATGTTAAAAATAAATAATAAAAGAACAAAACCGATGGAGATGTAAATCAGTTTCTTATTACAGCCAACTTTTAATTCTGATAAAAAATGTGAAATGATTATAGCAGCAAGCGGCATAATTGTGTAATTAAATATGGGGAAACCAAAAGCTCCTTCATGTAAAAAAAGAAAAAATAAAGAAGTAAATACAGAATATATGACGAGTAGATCTATGTATTCTGCTTTTTTTATAGAAAAATAGTTTCTAATCCTTTTATAAACTGCAATGCAAAACAAAATAAAAAATCCAGGCACAATCCAAAAGATAATATTCTTAGTACTCCAGGCAATAAGCAAAAGCTTATACAATGGAGATATGGCTGATTTGCCAAAAATGTGTAGATTGTATGAGATCATTTGTGTAAAAGGTAATTGAAATTCTAAAGAAATAAAAAACCAAGATACAAAAAAAAGAATGGTGCCAATTAATACTGCTGAAAAAAGTTTAAGAATCAATTTAAAATCTTTATTTAAAAGTAAATAGAAAAAAATAGAAAATGAAAATAAAGCAGGGACTTGTAGTTTTGTCCAAAAAAGAATAAAAGTCATTATAATGAAAGCAAGAATAAAATACCTCTTTATGAAAGAGTAAAATTTTATAAATATATAAAATGATAAAATAGTTGGGAATAATGTGGCAATTGAGTCGCTAAATATTAAAGTAGAGCTTTGAATAACAAGCGGGTTGATTGAATATAGAAAAGCAGCTAATAAAGAAATGGTATACTTTTTTTTATTATTCTTAAAGATAGCTAGAGATAAAAAATAAACCAAAAATAGTGTTGCTGTTGCAAAAATTAAAGGCACTATACGTGCACTAACTTCAGATGTTCCAAATGCTTTAAGACTTAGTCCTAATAGAATGAGATATGTAGGAGCATGATAAGTATGTGCTTCTTCGCTTATGTTTGTATATATGCCGGTACATTTTAGCATTTTTTCATAAGTCACTGCATTTACTAAGCCAAACTCATTAATAGACTGAGCCATACAAACATTTCCGATTTCAAGCATAACAAAAGGCTTATTTAAAGAAGGGATAATAAAAGAGAAGAAAATAACTAAAGATAATAACAATAATATTTTTCTATACTTGTACAATTGCTTTTCCATTATTAGTAAAAAAACAAGCCTGCTTTTAAATTTTTTTAAACATTAATTATTGGACAATTGCGTCATGTCAAAAACCGAAGGTTTTTGAGCATGCTCAGAAATCTCCGATTTCTGACATTTTCTAAGATGGTAAGAGGCGTTTATATCGTCCCAAAATTTGTACCTCTTACCATATTTTCGAAGGGTTTATAAGGGTTGTGATTTTACTTTGACAGTATCAGGGGTGTAAAGAATTATAACTTATTAGTAACAAAAAAACAAAAGGTTTATAAATGGATATATAGTAACTATTAAAGGTAAAGACTAACTATATTTATAATTGGGTGGTCAAATGGATATTTCAGTAATTATTCCGGTTTTTAATGAAGAAAAAAATGTTGTGTTACTTTATCCTAAATTAAAAAATATCCTAGAAACTGTTACAACAAACTATGAGATAATATTTGTTGATGACGGCTCAAAAGATGATACATTAAAAAACTTAATTGAATTTTATAAAAAAGATAACAAAGTAAAGATTATCGTATTTAAAAAAAATTTTGGACAATCTGCTGCTTTAAAAGCTGGTTTTGAATATGCAAAAGGGGGCATAATAATAACAATGGATGGTGATTTACAAAACGACCCTAATGATGTGCCACTTCTATTAAATAAACTAAAACAAGGATACGACGTGGTTAGTGGTTGGAGGCATAAAAGAAAAGATAACATATCAAAAAGATTTTTCTCAAAGATATCAAATGAGGTACACAGAAAATTAACAGGATTAAATATACACGATTCTGGTTGTTCCCTTAAGGCATATAAAAAAGAAGCCATTAAAGATTTAGAACTCTATGGAGAACTACACAGATATATACCTGCCATACTTAATTGGGGAGGTTATAAAATAAGTGAAATTAAGGTAAGGCATCATAAAAGAAAGTATGGTAAAACAAAGTACGGGATGAAAAGACTGATTAAAGGTTTTTTGGATTTAATGAATATTAAATTTTGGAATGAATATGCAACAAGACCTTTGCATTTTTTTGGTGGAATAGGAATTGTATTCGTAATGGTTGGAATAATATTGGGTTTATACCTTTCTTTCCAAAAACTAATTCTTGGGATTACAATATCTAATAAAGCAACATTATTTCTAGTTATCCTATTGATTCTTCTTGGTTTTCAACTTGTTTTTTTTGGATTTTTAGCAAGTATAATCACAAGGGTTTATCATACTAAAAATTATGATAAAGTTTATAATATAAACAAAACCTATTCTAGAAAATATCAGAAAACTTAAGATGAATCAAAACAAACTAATTTTATTAATAAATGCACCAACCGATTTAAATAAAACACTAGGCAAATTTAAAAAGTTTTCAGAGGCAACCCCTCCATTGGGTTTAGCTTATGTTGCTGCAGTCCTTTTAGATAAAGGCGAAAATGTTTTGGTACTTGATGCTTACGCAGAGTTACTAAATTTAGATGAAACTATAAACAGAATAAAAAAAACAAATCCGGGCATTATAGGCATTAGCTGTTTAACGCCAACTGCTCCAGCAGCTCACACACTATCAAAAAAAATAAAAGAGATTTTGCCTTCTTGCAAAATAATTTTTGGCGGGGTTCATCCAACCTTATTATCTAATGAAATCCTGAAAGATACCTCTGTAGATATTGTGATTAGGGGTGAAGGGGAATATTGTTTTTATGAAATCGTTAAAAATTTAAAAAATAAAAAATCGTTAAAGGAGATAAAAGGCATATCTTACAGAGATGGTGAAAGAATTATACATAATGGTGATAGAGAAGAAATAATGGATCTTGATAATGTGCCTTTTCCTGCGTGGCATTTATTTCCTTTAAAGCTTTATAGGCCTCTTCCTCATTGGAGTCTGGTTTCTCCTAATATACCAATTTACCCCATTTTAACTTCAAGAGGATGTGCTTACAACTGTACTTTTTGTTCACTTCATTCTACTATAAAAAAATTCAGGGTAAGGTCAGCAAAAAATGTTGTTGATGAAATAGAATATCTTAATAAAAGATTTAACGTCAAACAACTTATGTTTTGGGATGCAACTTTCCCTCTGAAGAAAGAGCTAGGTATCAACATATGTAAAGAGATAATCAAAAGGGGGTTACACAAAAAAATAAAATGGATGTGTGAAGCTAGGGTAGATCATATTGATTTTGAGACTTTGAGATGGATGAAAAAAGCAGGATGCAAAAGGGTTGCTTATGGTATTGAATCTGGCGTTCAAAGTCTTTTGAATAACATACGTAAGGGATTTACCTTGGATCAAGTAAGAAAAGCCATACAAGTTACTAAAAAAGCCAAAATTGAAATTCTTGCTTATTTTATGTTGGGCCTGCCAGGCGAAACAAAAGAGTTATCACAAAAAACAATAGATTTCGCAAAAGAGCTTAATGCTGATTATACAAAATTTAATTTAACAGTGCCTTACCCCGGGACTGTTCTTTATGATCAAGCGATTAAAGAAGGATGCATCAAAACAATGGATTGGAGCAAATATAGTTCATTTGCAGCATTATCTTCGTACGAGCCAGTATATGTACCCAAAGGAATGGCGAAGGAAGATTTAATCATGATGACACAAAAAGCTTTTAAAGAATATTATTTCAGACCCATAATCATATTAAAACACCTAAAAAAATTAAATTCTGTCGGTAATATTAAGATATATTTTAAAGCTATTTGTATGTTCTTCAATGAGTTCATATTACATCCTAAAAGTAAAAAATGAAAGTTTTGCTAATTCACCCATATTGGATTGAAACTTATGGTAAATATAAAGAGGCAGCGAAAAAAGCTGTTTTTTATCCCCCACTAGGTCTTTGTTATTTAGCTTCATGTCTGATAAAAAATAAACATGATGTAAAAATTATAGATGCAGAAGCTGAAGGAAAGCGTTTCAGGGATATTATTAAAGATGTTATAAATTACAAACCAGATTTAGTGGGAGTTACTAGCACATCCCCTATATATCATACTGCAAAAAAAGTTGCAGAAGGGATAAAAAAGTCTCTTGATGTACCTATTCTGATTGGGGGTTCTCATGCATGCGTTCTGCCAATTAAAACATTAGAGGACTGCAAGTGTTTTGATTTTTTGATTCTTGGTGAAGGAGAAAAAACAATTGTTGAATTAGCAGATGCTATAGAAAATAAAAAAAGTTTAAAGAAAATAAAAGGGCTAGTTTATAGGGAAAATGAAAAAATAATTCAAAATGAACCAAGACATTATGAAAAGAATTTAGATAATATCCCGTTTCCTGCACGACATTTACTAAAATTAGATAAATACTTCTGGAGTGTACCTAAAAAGGGATTTGTAAAAACCACAAGCATAATGACTACAAGGGGTTGCCCGTTTCAATGCATCTATTGTTCTCAACGAAATGTTTTTGGGAGGGTAGTAAGGAGCAGAAGCCCAGAAAATATAGTTAAGGAGTTTGAAGAAGTTGTTAACAAGCATGGAATAAAACATTTTGCGGTTCTTGATGATACTGTAACCTTAGACAGAGACAGAATTATTAAAATTTGTAATTTGTTAATCAAAAAAAATTTAAATATTACCTGGGAGGGCATGACAAGAGCAAACAGAATTGACGAAGAGCTTTTAAGAATAATGAAGAAATCAGGACTAGTAAGGCTTTCTTTCGGAATTGAAAGTGGAAACCAGAGAATTTTGAACGTAATAAAGAAAGGTATAACTTTAGAAGATATAAAGAAAGCTTATGAAATAACAAAGAAGTGCGGTATCGAAACTAGGGGCTCAGCAATGATAGGATTACCGTCAGAAACAACTAAAGAAGTCATGGATACATTAAAATTCATAAGAAAATTAAAAGGGTGTGATCAGATTTACCTAAACATAACCACACCTTATCCAGGAACAGAGTTATACGATATGGCTATAAAAGGAGATAAAGGGATCAGGTTATTGTCACATGATTTTTCTCAATATAAAAGATACGGTGGACCAGTTATTGAGGTTAATAATCTTACAAGGAAAAAATTGATATGGCTTCAGAAGCTTGGATTTTTGATGTTTTACGTAACTCCAAGAAGGATGTACTATAATTTTAAAAGAGCAGGTTTTAAAGCAGGATTTAAAAATGTTATTGCTTTCATAAAAAGCGTGTTTAGCTGAAATGGGAAAAAAACAAACGGAAAGGG
>CAYWFN010000033.1:0-7005 GCA_964457715.1 uncultured Methanosarcinales archaeon
ATCTGGATACTTGATACAACAGTCAATTCTATTTGTCATGGTGCAAACTTAAAGATTCCAGGAATATCTAAATTACATTCTGGTATTAAAAAAGAAGATATGGTAGCAATAATGACTTTAAAAAATGAATTAGTTGCAATTGGACAAGCAAAAATTATTTCTAAAGACATAATTAAAAAGAATAAAGGCATTGTAGTTTTGGTTAATAAAGTGTTTATGTTGCCTGGAACTTATCCAAGGATTGAGAAAAAATAATTTACTTTTTACTAATTATTCTTTACGAATTATTCATTACCAATCCCCTGTACTAACACACTTATTTGTCTATCTCTATCATGATCTAATTCTATAAGTAATATCTCTTGCCAAATACCTTTTACTAACTTACCTTTATCGACAATTAATGTAATTGAACATGGCAATATCATACCTTGTGCATGTGCATAACCATTTTTACATTCAGGTATGATCCCACAAGAATCTGGTTCACAAAGATGATCTTTTCTTTTTCCATTAGGATTGTCTTTGTCCATTATATCATTATGATGATAATCTTCATTTGGACTTGCAAATTTATCTAATACACGCATTAAATCAGGAACATAACCTAAAGAACTTTTTGGCCCAATCAAATTTTTTTCATCTTCATTTACCCATAAACTGCAAGTTGTATGGTGACTCTGTATAACAACAATACCAGAATAAACACCAGAATTAGCAATTGCTTTTTCAATATCCTTTGTAATAGTTATAAAATGTAATCTTTCTTTTGTTTTATATTCCAATGTCTTTATTTTAGATATAAAATTTTGCATCTTAATCACCGTTCCCATACTAAGGATTTGTTTTTATTTATAAATATTTACATAATCAAGAAGATAATTCCAAAAATTAATGGGTCTGGCCGGACTTGAACCGGCGACCGTCTCGGTTCTGAACTAATTAGTTAGTCAACGAGAAGTCATGTATGGTACTTTAATACTAAAATATAGTACAAAAAGTATAGCCACTAGACCACAGACCCAAAAAAATCATTTAATTAAATGAGTCACTTTAAGTTTATCATTCTTAAAATCAACTTTAATCTCTTTCAGATCATTGAATACTAAATCATTTCCCCAAGGTAGAAACTTAGATTCTTTAAAATTATTAAAAGTAGCACTAAGAGCTCTAAACTCTAAAATCTTAAAAGGCATTTTAACAGTTTTATGAGGATCATTCATCTTAAACAATTTCAATTGTATAAAGTATGGATATGATTCAGTATCATCCATTTTATTATAATTTTTTGTTCTACATACAAGCATTGATTTTGTTTTATATTTTTCCATATCAAATACCCCCTATATAATTCAAATAATAAGTTCATAGTTTATAAACTTTATGTCAAAAACTCATAGAATAGCTTATAAACTAATATAGAATAATAATCAATGGCCAATGATTATGTTATTCCCGACTGAACCTTCGGGTAGTGATGAACGGTAGTAACTTATGAGGCCTTTATTCTAATTAAATAAAATTATTAAAAAAAGAAAGCCCCTGGCCAGACTTTCTCACTGACGTTCGAAGCATTGTCGCTTCCAGCGCCAATATTTGAACTGGCGACCTGTCGCTTTCTTTCAGGAATACTAGGCGACCGCTATAGCCACTAAGCTACAGGGGCATAGGTATTAGGTTGAGTGTTCCATTTAAAAATGTTTCCAAATTTTTTAATATTAATCAAAGAGATAGTTTAAGTTCTAAATCTTCTTCTACCTGTTTTTTTTCCAAAGAATTTCTTATTATATTTCTTACTGCATTATAAAACCCATTGCCATTTTCAAACTGTTTTTTTAAACTTCTGGATTCAGGATCATCACCCAGAATATTTTGAACATCATAATATAAAACTAATTCCCCTGACTGAAAAACTTTCATTACTTCTAATTGTTCATTTTGATAATTTGATCCCAAAACACTAGTTTCATTAACTAAATCTAAAAATTGATGTTTTCTTTCCCCCTCTTTGAACCACAACACATTAAAGTTGAAATTAGCTGCAGGATCTATTGTAAAAACATCTTCCAGATAATGTATATTTACTATTCTCTTTGGAACTGCTTGGCTATCTAAACAAATTTGTCCAGTATATTCTAAATCATTACATTTATCTATCCATACCAAACTTCCTAATAGAAATAATGTAATTGCTACTTTAGTAAAATAACCTTTCTTCATTGAATGTAAGGGAATTGTCTTTAGTATTTAAAATTTACTCAGAAAAAGTTACCAAAACAAAGCAAAAACTTTATATCTAACCTCTTCTTATACATAATTATGATACCTGATCTAGATGAAAGTTCATTAGATGAATTCATTTTAAACTCACAATTTCCTGTGGCTGTACTATTTTGGGGACCATGGAGTCAAGCATGCAGAGAAATAATGCCAACAATAGAAACTTTGAAAAGACAATTTGCAAGGAAATTAAAATTTGCAAAAGTAAATATTTCATCTAATCAAACATTAGCAACAAAATATAATGTAAGAGGTATTCCAACAATAGTTTTTTTCAATGTTGCTGCAAAACCAGTAAATCAAATCTCTGGAAATTATCCAATAAATGAATTTAGAAATAAATTTAATTCTGCAATAAATCTTTTATAATATTCGAAATATTTCCGGAGATATCACTCTTATAGAGTGGTAAATAAACCGAAAAGTTTATAAACCAAAATCTCTTCTTTATATATATGATACCAATATTTTTAGAACATATGACAGATGATTTTATATCATTAGAATTATTCAATCAAATATCAAAGCATAATTTCAAAGAACAAGGATACACAGAATTAAATCAAAAAATATGCACAATTCCTAAACAGATTCTTAATCAAATTTCTGATAAAAACTTAGATAAAATAATTGCTTCAACACTTTTACAAAACACTGATCAAGAAACAATATACAAAGGGATAAATTATAATAGAGAAAATGAAGGTTATGGTGGACCTTTAGTATATTTACAATTTCAAGAACCAATAAATGAATTCTCAATAACACATGTACACAATTTCAATTTTGGAAAAAGCATAACATTAAAAGGGAAATCAGAAGATGCATTATATTTTTTTGAAAAAGGATGCATAAATATCAATGGATATCAAAAAATGATCAGTCCAAATACATTTATTTTTTTAAAAAATTATAATTTATATCAAATAACAAGTTTTTCAAATAATATGGTAAACACAGTTTCTCAAGAATTTTATCCTGAACATGCAACAACACCAAAAGGCATAATCATAACAAGATTTGGACAACATGAACCAATACAAGGTGAAAGTCAACAAAAACATTTCACATTAAATGAACAAATAAAAACAGCACAATGGGGATTAATGTATCTTATGCCAAACAAAATTGCAAAACCACACAATCATAAACAAAAAAACGAATTTTTTTATTTCTTTAATATGATTGGGATGGATAAAGATATAGATCTTAAAAATATAGAAAATATTTATTATAATCAAACAAAAGATTTTGTTCACATTCCAAAAGGACAAATTCACTCAATATCTTCAACTTACCAAGATCCAATTACAGGAAATAATCATAGTAAAGGTATCTGGTTTCATTCAATTAATGTTCCTGCTGTGATGAATGATAGTAAAAGAATCAAACAATCCTCTTAAACTTCTTCTCAAGCTCATACTTAGACAATATAATCATAGTTGGCCTACCATGTGCACATGCATAAGGATTTTTACAACCATATAACCTACGTATCAAATTATACATTTCATTAAGCTCAATTCTATCACCTTGCTTAACTGATTTTCTACAAGCCATTCTAGAAATAATTTTATCTTTTATTTGATCAATTGATTTAACTTTATTAGCATTTAGTTCATCAAGAACATCTAATAATAATTCTTTTTTCTGTTGTTTGTTCATAATCACAGGTGTTGACCTAACAAGAAAATCATTACCTCCAAAATGCTCAATTATAAAACCATAATTTCTAATAGAATTAAGATTCATTATTAATAATTGTGAATCTGTAGGTGCAAAAGAGATTGTCTCTGGTTGCAATAATTCTTGTGTTTTTATTCCCTTATTCTCATATTGTGATTGTAAATCTTCTAAATTAATTCTTTCTTCAGCAGCATGTATATCAATAACAGCAACACCATCTATAACTTCAGCTAAAATATAACAATTATGTGCTAAACCAAGTATATTTATACTTGGTAATCTAGAATCATCAACATAAGTCTCAACTTTTGCTAATGTTTGCTGAGCTAATGGTTCAATAATCTTTTCTGCTTTTAACTCCTTTTGTTGATCAAAAAAAGGTTGCACTGATTCAAATATCTGTTGAACAGATTTATCACTAATTTCTTTTTCAGTAATAAGATTATGTTCATTTAAAGTTTTTCTAATAGCATTAAAAACACTTTGATAAACTACATCCTGTTTTGATAATCTAATTTCTTTTTTAGTAGGATGAACATTTACATCTATTTGCTTAGGATCAAGATTTATATTCAAAACTACAAATGGATGTCTGTGCAACATTAACAAACCTTTATATGCATCATATATTGCAGAGCTAATGATCTTATTTTTAATATATCTATTATTAACATAAATACTTTGATGAGTTTTATCAGCTCTTGTATAACTAGGATTTGATATAAACCCATTTATTTCAATTAAACCATCTGAAAAATTTATTTGCAAAAGATTTTTACCAATTTCTGTTCCATAAATATAAACAATATTTGATAATGTGTCTGATGTTAATGGTGAATTAATAATAAGATTATTATTACTTATTAATTTAAATGAAATCCTTGGATTAATCAATGCATATCTTGTAATAATATCTGTTATGTGTCTTGCTTCATTCTGCATATTATCTAAATATTTTTTTCTTGCAGGTGTATTAAAAAATAAATTAGAAACTTCTATAATAGTTCCTATTATAGAACCTATCTTTGTTTGATACTTAATAATTCCATTTTCTATTTCTAAGAAATTACCTTCTAAAGAATCACTTGTTCTTGTTGTTATCTTAAGATTTGATACAGCTGCAATAGATGCTAATGCTTCTCCTCTAAATCCTAATGTATTTATGCTAAACAAATCCTCAACATTATTGATTTTAGAAGTAGAATGTCTATGAATAGATATCATAGCATCTTTTTCTGACATACCAGACCCATTATCTTGTACTTTTATGTAAGATTTTCCACCTTCTTTTACTTCTATTAATATTTCTGTAGCTCCAGAATCAATACTATTTTCTATTAATTCTTTTACTACACTAGAAGGCCTTTCTATTACTTCACCTGCTGCAATCTTATTTATAAGATCTTGAGATAACACCTTTATTTTTTGCATACTAATTAAGATTAAAGTTAGTGTTTATATAGATTCTTATACTAGAAAAACAATTAAATATGTTCCGAACCTATATACTGCAGAATATAAGTCTTTAAATATCTCAAAATCAAGATATATACTTAATATATAACATTTGTGGGGCTGTGATGAAATTAAAAAACTTATTTATCAGAATGTCTGAAAATGCTGAAATCAAGTCAAATAAAGTTAGAATTCCAGATTATTGCCTTAACAAGAATAAAAGTAAAACAAAAGTCAAGATAAGAGAGCATGTTGAATTTCTTAAATATTTAGAAGAATTAAAATCTAAGAAAGAGGTCACTGAAGAGTAACAAAACCTTTATAAATAGAAGATCTTTCTCATATATAAGATGGAAACATATAAAGTTAAACAATTAATTAAATTAATAGGAAAAGTACGTAAATATCATATACTTGATAGATTAGAAGAAACAATCTCTAGTGAATATGATATAATACTTGGCCAAGCTGATGCAAATGGTAATCATGCAGCTGTACTTAAAAATATAAATGATTTCTGGAAAAATGAATGAATTTGATCACATTAACTGGAGAAATTAGAATATGAGAATCAAGCCCACACAAGAAGTAAGTGATAAATTAACAAATGTAAAAGGAGTAAAAGCATCACTTCCACACCCAAAACAATCATTTAAAAAAGTATTAGATAGGAATATGGAAACTATAATAGAAGCTGGTATAGATAAAAATAAAATCTATTTTCTAAGGATTTATGTACCTAAAACAGAAGAAGAAAAAAAACAAGAAGAAATCCCATTACCAGAAATGAATATATTATTAAAATATGTTTTAAGAGACTCTAGTGAAACAGGATTACAAACAAGAAATAGAATAACACCATTTTTATCAGGAATAAGCTATCAAAAATATAGAGCAGAAAGAATTCCAAAGAACCCAATTAAAGGTACAGTCTATTTTTTAGGTACAGAACAAAGACCAAATCATGATCCACACCATATGTTAGCACAACTTGAAGATAGAATTGATGATCTTTATGTAATAACTAGTCCTATGAGTAAAATTATAAAAAAAATTAGTTTTAGAAAAAATCACAAATCAAATAAACTTGTCTGCTTTAATTGTTTATCTTTGTTATAAATTCTTATTTCTTCTTCATCATCTTTCTCTTCTTTCAAAGGAGCATGAACTCTTTCAGAAATCTTATCTTCCATCTCAAGCCGATTCATTATCTGCATAGATCTTTCAATAACTTCAGAAGGTAAACCAGCTAATTTAGCAACTTGTATTCCATATGATTTATCAGTTCCTCCTTCAACAATTTTACGCAGAAAAACAATCTCATCTTCTTTTTCATGTATGGCAATATTATAATTTTTAACACCATCCAACTTTTCTTGCAGCTTATTCATTTGATGATAATGTGTTGCAAATAAAGTCTTTGCATTGATCTTATTATGAATATACTCAGCAATTGACCATGCTAAACTGATACCATCAAATGTTGAAGTACCTCTACCAATTTCATCTAATATAACAAGAGATTTAGATGTTGCATTATTAAGAATATTAGCAGCTTCATTCATTTCAACCATAAAAGTTGAT
>CAYWFN010000034.1:0-6972 GCA_964457715.1 uncultured Methanosarcinales archaeon
CAACAATCACAAAATTACCTTCTCTAACCCATAATCTTCTTTTTAATCTTCCAGGGATTCTACAGATTCTTTTTTTTCCATCAAGACATCTTACAGACATTCTAGAACCACCTAGTCTTTGTTCAACTATACCAATTACTTCATTGTTCCTAGGCATTCGTGTTCTTCTTATTTCTTGGTCACGTTGTCTTTGTTCTTCAAGTTCTCTTTTCTTAATTCCAGGCATAGTGTATAAGAATTGTGTGTGGTTTATATAGTTTTTGGTATGTGCATGGTTCGTTCGTACTTTCCACTTGTTGTATTATTTGATGGAAAGCCCCAGCAGTTTTATAACTTGTGTGGGTACTCACTTGTCTTAACAGACACCATGCACATATAGTTTTTGGTAACATTTATATATTATAAGTAATAGATATAATTATATGGTAAAAACTAAAAAAAGAGGATCTACTAGTTCATATATTAAGAAGCAAGATAATAGTAATAGAAAGATAGCAATTATTATTATTTGTTCTATAGTTGGTTTGTTTTTGATGATTTTAATGTTTGGTGTTTTCTTATTTATGCTTGTTGGAAGTTATGAAGTTGATTCTTCTGATCAAGTTAATGTTGCTATTATTCCTGTAGAAGGTGTAATCTCTGCAAGTGATAGTGGTTCATCTATAATTGGTGGAGGTTTTGTTTCATCAAAAGAAATAGTTAGTTTTATTGAAAAAGCTGAGAGAAGTTCAAGTGTTGATGCAATTGTTTTTGAAATTAATTCGCCTGGTGGAAGTGCTGTTGCTTCTAAAGAGATTGTTGATGCAGTAAAAAGATCAAAAAAACCAAAATATGCATTAATAAGAGAAGTTGGTGCTTCAGGTGCATATTGGCTTGCAAGTGCTGTTGATAATGAAATTATTGCAAATGAATTTTCAATAGTTGGAAGTGTTGGTGTTATTGGATCATATTTTGAATTTTCTGGATTATTAAATGATTTTAATATAACATATCAAAGATTGACTGCTGGTAAATATAAAGATATAGGCGATCCATTTAAACCATTATCTTCAGATGAAAGAAAGATATTAGAACAACAATTAGATTATATGCATGAATATTTTTTAAATAGTGTTATTGAGAATAGAGGTCTTGAGAATAAGGAAGATATTGCAAAAATTCAAACAGGAATGTTTTTTATAGGTGCTGAAGCTTTAAAACTTAATTTAGTTGATGAGTTGGGTGATAAAGTTACTTTGGATAATATTATTAAAGAAGATTTTGGTGTTAATTATATAAAATATAAAACTTATAAGAAAAAAGTTGGCTTTTTTGATGTGTTAGGTGAGATGGCTAATGAAAAATCTTATTATGTTGGTAGGGGTATTGGTAAAGAAATGTTAAGTGTTGATTCTAAACCAAACCAAGTTCATATTATAACTTAAAATGTTAAAGCATCATCATAAAAAAAAAGGTTTTTTTATATTCTTAATAGTTATTGTATTATTTTTTTTAACTTTATTGTATTTTGGAATTTATTCTGATTTATCTCCTGTAAAAATAAAGGATTTTGTTACACAGTTTGGAATATTTTCACCTGTGATTTTTATTGTGATTAATTTTTTACAAGTTTTATTTCCAATAATTCCTGGTCAAGTAATGTATATTACTGCAGGATATTTATTTGGAAGTGTAATGGGAATTATTTATTCTTATTTTTCTGTTTTTTTTGCATCTTTATTTGTTTTTTATTTTTCAAGAAAATATGGTAGGAAGTTTATAAAAAAATATGTCCATATTAGGGATTTTACACACTTAGATCATTTTATTAAAAAAAAAGGATTAATGGCTTTAATTCTTTCTAGAATGATTCCTTTTTTTCCAACAGATGCAATTAATTTTGTTTCAGGTGTTTCTAAATTAAGTTATAAAGAATTTTTTATTGGAACTTTGATTGGATTAGTTCCAAATATAGTGATCTTTGGTATTTTTGGTCATAGATTAGCAATTGGGAAATTAGATCTTTGGCTTGTTGTTCTTATTTTGTTGAGTCTATTGTTTGGAATATTTTATATGTTTAGACATCAAATGAAAATGTTTTTTATTAAAGAAATAAGGTTTATTGAAAGTAAAATAAAAAAAAGAATTAAATAATTTATAAAACATTAAGAAAGTTTTTATCCCTAAAGATCAAAGATTTTTAGTTATCTCCTTCTTTTTTTTTTTTTCTTTTTCTTTTTAGCTTTCTTTTTAGCTTTTTTCTTTTTCTTCTTTTTTCTGTGACCGCCTCTAGCCATTTTAGCTCTTGAGATATCACCTTTTTTGTCAACGAAATAAAGCCATCCTTTTTCTTTTTTAATACCTACTTTTGCTACTTTTTGTGCCATTGTATCTACCCCCTTGTTTTATTTATGAATATAAGGATCATTAAGTCAGTTTGTAGACTTTCCCCCCACATCTTTATTTAGAATTAACTAGTATATAAAGGTTTCGTTAATTTGTCGACGAGGGATTTTGATTACTTAGAAGTTGGGACTTGTTTGATTACAAACACTTTATCATTAACTCTAACTAATCCAGGGACTTGGATTCCAACTCTTTCACCTTTATTTCCTTTTGTAACTTTGTTGCCATTTATTTCCATAGATGTGTTCTTAAATTCTAGAACTCCTGTGGTTTTGCCTGTAATCATTATGTTGTCATTTATTTTGATTTCACCAGTTTCTATTTTTATTTCTGCAACTTTTGGAGTTTTGTAATAATTTTTTATAAAACCAATGTAAATCTTTTGTGTTTTTGATGCAGAACCATATAGGTCAGTAAAATCATCTGATGTTGGTGTACCTAAATAAAAACCTGTGTGGAATTTTCTATTGTAAACTGTTTTTAATTTTTCTACTAATTTCTCTTTTAGTTGTTTTGTTAGTTTTCCATCAAAGTGAGCATCAATTGCTTGCCTATAAACTTGTGTAACAGTTTTTACATATTCTGGTGATCTGTTTCTTCCTTCGATTTTGAAACAATTAATCTTTGCATCAATTAATTTATCAATGATTGGAATTGTACACAGATCTTTTGGACTTAGTATAAAATTATTCTCTAGTTTTAGTTTGTCTTTAGTTTCAATATCTTGTATTGTATATTGTCTTCTACAAGGTTGTAGACAATCACCTTTATTTGCTGATCTTTTGAATAAGAATTGTGATGTTAAACATCTTCCTGATATTGCAATGCACATTGCACCATGTATGAATGTTTCAATTTCTATGTTTGATTTTTGTTTTATGTTTTTTATTTGTTCTAAAGAACATTCTCTTGCTAAGATAATTCTATTTACTCCTTGGTTTTTATAGAAGTGAGCTGATTCAGAATTACTTACACTAGCTTGTGTGCTTAAATGTATTGGGATGTTCATTTTCTTGCAAAGTTTTATTATAGAATGATCCCAACAAATGATTGCATCAATGTTTGCAGATTTTGCTTTTTCTAAAATTCTTATTAATGTTTCTAATTCATTTTCATATATAATTGTATTTAGTGTTAAGTATGCTTTTATTTTATTTTTATGACATTCTTGTATAACTTTGTTTAATTCAGTTTCTTCAAAATTCTTTGCATTTGCTCTCATATTTAGAGTCTTTATTCCAAAATAGATTGCATTTGCACCTGATTGAATTGCTGCTTGCAAACTTTCCCATGATCCAGCTGGTGCAAGTAATTGTGGTTTCATAATCTGAAGGAGGTGTTGTAGATTTATAAACTTAATTATATTTGCAAATAATAACTTCTTTGCAGTAGTAAATAAAGCAAAGATTTATAAATGGATAAATCATACCAAATATTATTGTAGGGGGTAATAATGGGAGATATAACAGTACTTTTTTCAAGAGAAGAATCAATAGATAATGCAGTTAGAAGTTTAGAACCTAGAACAGCTTATAGAAGAGCAAGATATAGAGAATGCATTGGTTTAGTTTATAAGTCTAATATTTTTCCTTATAATGATGAAATTTCTAATAAATATAAAAAATTAATTGATCAGGAAACTAATGAATTAGTTTCAAGATATATTGATTTATTGTCTGATGTTAAGCAGTCTTCTGTTATTGATGATATTGATTTTCATGCTTCAGTTGTTGGTTTTGTTACATCTTGTTTAGAGAATTTAGAAAACTTTTCAAGTATAATGAGAAGAACTGATAAAGAAAATGATTCTGTTCAAGAAGATTATTCTTTAGAATTAATTGAAAGATATTCTCAAAAATTAAGTTTTTTAAAATGGTTTTCTGATTTTTATAATTCTCATTTATCTGAAAATCCTGGTTTAGCAAGAAAATTAGTTTCTTGTGTGAATAAAGTAGTTAATAAAAGTGACGAATTAGTAATTCCTATTAATGAATTAAAAGATATTATATTAGAATCAAGCAGCTCTTTGCAAGATAATTCTTGATGATTTAATAAATATATTCATTTCTTGTAATGCAATTCTTACTTGCTCTAATAATGTTTCTTTTTTTCCTTGTTCTTTTGCATACAGGTCTATATAGGTCAATTGTCTTATCATCTCTTCTTTTAATTGTCCTAGTTGATTATAAGTTTCTTTTTTGGTTTCTTCTTTGTCTATATTGTTTATATTATTTTTAATTCTATTTCCATTTCTTTTGATGTTATCAAGAATGTCTTTTTGTATTATTATAGAATTATGTATAGCTTTTATTATTTTGATTAATCTTTCATCATATTGTGTTATAGCATTTGAATCTAAGAATAATAATTCTATATTTTTATATTCCTCTTGTTTAATATTTCCTAATACTTCATACACTCTTTCTTGTATGTTCTCTATATCTCCTCTATGGTTGTGTAATTGTTTATAATTTGTTTGTGTTATAATTTTGTCTTGTGTTTTTTTTTGTTCTTTTTTAAATTCTTCAAATATGTCATCAATATTAATTTGTAGTTTTTTAGATAGCTCATCTAGTGTTTCTACTCTTTTAATAAATCTTTTATTTATTTCAGTATCTAGATATATTAATTCTCTTAATTTTTTATTTTTTCCAATTTCTTGGTCTAATATTGCACCTATTGCTGTAATACTTTCTTTATAATAATTCATTATTGCAAAATTATAAGGATGTTTATTTAGCAATCTTAATAATTTTTCTACATGGTCTAGTTTTCCTGTGCTTCTAAAGTTTTTTAATAGTTCTTTATAAGATATTATTACTTCTTTTGTTTTATTAAATGCTTGTCCTAGTTTTTTAATATTTTCTATGCCTTCTTTAACAAGTTTTTTATCTTTTTTTACAAATTTAGAAATCTTTTGTGTAATGTCTTCTTCTACCTCTTTTGCTTGTTCTTGTTCCATATTATTGTTATATGTAGTTGTATATTTAAATTTTGCTACTTTATTTCATCAATATTGATGATTGGTTTTTGTGTTCTAATAGAATCATCATAACCTATTCTTGGGCACATAGTGTTTACCCAGCAATCTATGAATGGAAAGTTTTCTAGTTCTGTGAAGTTTAATGTGTCGCACAAAAACAAGAAAACATTCTTATCCTCATTTTCCCACTTTATCTTAAACTTCAGAGCATCTTGCATTCTGTTCTGCCCAGGTTTTTTTGTTATTATTACACCTATATTTGTGGATGTCTTGAATTTTAATAATGCACCTTTTTGTTTTTGTTTTATGTTTTCAATTTCATTTTCACTAAGTTCTTTTAATTCTTTGTTAAATGGGTTGAAAGCAAAGACTTTGTCTGCTCCATTAAGTAATAATGATTTTGCATGAAATTGTCCATCACCAATATACAAATAATCTCCAGAACAATCACCAACATCACAGCCTAAGATTTGACCACCATATTTAGAATGTTTGCCTTTAACTAACTCTACTTTTATTCCATTCTTCTCTAATTGGTTCTTAATTCCATCTAAAGAATCCATAAACTGAACAGTTGTTGCTAATGTTAATTGTTTTGGTAGTGTGTTCACTATTTCATTTGGTAATGTGAACTTTTCTTTGTATTTTGCTTCAATGAATATTTGTTTCATTTCTTATCAACTAATTTTGTTTTCTTAATAATTAATTTTCCAGTAAATTCATTTTCCATGACTTTCTCAGACTCTAGAATCTTTATTTCTTTATTAAATATTGGGCAATTTATGACTAATGATTCAAATTCACCACCTTCACCTGCAATGTTGATTCTGTTTTTCTTGTTTAACTTTATCATTTTTTCTATAAAATTATCATTCACCTGTTTGCCTAAATCTTCTTCACTTAGACCATCACCAGCAACTGCTGTAATTATTATTTCAAACTTTTCTTCAATTAATGAATGCAATAATTCTTCTTGATCTGTGTGCCATAATGGTGAAAAGCAAGAGAGATCTAATTCTTTGCAAATGTTTTCAATTCTTTGTCTTTGATAGTTTGAGAATAATGCACCTGTTATGATGCCATCTAAGTTATATTGTTCTTTTGCCTCATTGATTATTTTTCTGAGATCTAATAATTCTTTTTCTTTCTCACCTTTACTTTTACCAATTACTATAGGTAATTCTAAAGCTTTTGATTGATATTCAACTAAATCAATGTTCGGCGTGTGAAACATGTATGATGATGGGTTTTCACTTTTTATTGTAATTAAACACTTCATATCATAGCCTTGCTTGATCATTTTGTACATTGCAAATATTGAATCCTTACCCCCAGATACAAGTGCACCTAATTTTATTTGATTGTTAAGATACTTTTTTTTGTATTTGAATTTGTTTTTCTTTGTAAGTTTTTCTATAGCTTTGTCTAAGTTGCTTCCATATTGTGCAGCACGTTTCTTTCTAAATGCAATGTCTTTAGGGATTCCTAAGTCAAGTGCAACTAATCTAAGAATATATTTCTTAACATCTTCTTTAATTTTTATTTCTCCTGGAATTGTTAGTGCATACTTAACTAATTTATCATCTAAGAATGGAACAAGAAAT
>CAYWFN010000035.1:0-6721 GCA_964457715.1 uncultured Methanosarcinales archaeon
ACATAGAAATTGGTGCAACTGAACAAGAATGGAAACATGAAAAAGCTGGAAAAATAATTGCAAAAGTTATTGAATATTTAGTAAACAACGCAGATGAAATAAATAAAAAACAATATACAAGCGCAATTGCAATCGGCGGATTACACACAATGCCTAATTTCAAAAAAGTAATTTTAAATTCAGAAGTTGCAATCGGACACTGCTGTCCTAAATATATGTTAGATAAATTAGATATTGCTCTTTTGCACCAAGCTGTAGATAAAACAAAGCCTAAAGCAAGTTTAGTTGTAATTGATTGGAAAGGATTGGGTCCTCATAAACAAAAGGTTACTGAGTTGTGTGATCAATTGGTGGAAAAATTAGGTGTTGAAGTTAAGAGGACTAAGGAATTTTAGAATGGAAATTAAACTAGGAAAATACAAACATGTCAAAAACCAAAGGTTTTTGATCATGATCAGAATTTCATGAAAAATAATTAGCAATTCCAACCATCATTAATAGATGAATGGAATTCTGACATTTCAAAGGCAACATCTATGAAGTAATTGGTGTTGCAAAACATTCTGAAACTGGCGAAGAATTTGTAATCTATAAAAGAGAAAACCAACTATGGATCAGACCAAAAACTATGTTCCAAGAAACAATTGAAAGAGACAGCAAAATAATCAAAAGATTTGAATTCATAGAGTAAACTTTATATACTAACAACACATAAATAATTAAAAAAGAGATGATAATATGAAAACAATACACTTATACGTTTCTATATTACTTATTCTAATCAGTATATTCTTTATTGGTTCAGGAATCACAGGAATGCACTCATTAGATCACAAAAATAGCTTCTGTAACCAAGATATTGATTGTGAAGGAGCACAAAGATGTTGCTTATTTTATCAAGAAAAATATGGAGTTTGTGGTGAAGATAATGCAGAATGCGCTGCAATCATCACATTATCAAGAGAAGAAAAACAATCAATGTCATTCATTAAAAACATAGATGGAAAAGTAAGTATAACAGGTTTAGCAGAAATCAAACCATTTGAAGAAGTAGAAGGAGATCCTATAAAAGAAGAACCTACAGAAATAAGTGAAGACTATGTTTTAGTATCAGTTGGATTATTAATTCTATTAGGAATTCTAATCTACCTAATTTATGAAAGATATTTCAGAAAACAAGAAAAACCAAAGAAGAAAATCAGAAAAAGAAAAGTAACAAAGAAGAAAAGAAAGAGAAAAAAGAAAAAATAGTCCTAATTTAGAATTTCACCACTTCTATATAGCAAACAACAGAAAACTATATAAATAACAATCCCTTACCAATAAATATAAGGTGATAGTTCTTACATAAATGGGGGATACAAAATGAAAATTATAAAAATATTATTTTTTTTAATAATAGTTTCTATATTCACAAGCATATTTTTATTAACAAGCTGTGAAGAACAAGAAACAACAAATAACACAGTTCTAGACACAGTTAATACAAAAATACAACTAGAAACAAACACACAAAAAGAAATCAAAATAGTTTTATTTGAAGCAAAGTGGTACCCATCATATATTGAAATTGAAAAAGGAGACAAAGTACAATTAAGAATCAGAAATGCAAACATGGATGACACAAGATTCAAAATAAAAGACTTAGGAATAAATGAATTAGTACCAAAAGGTCAAGAAGTAAAATTAGAATTCACATCAAACAAACAAGGGAGATTTCAAATAACCCAAGGAACAGAAAAAGTCAGAGGGAGTGCTACACTCGGATAAATTTTTTAAACCTCTTTTCAATTCCTTTTTTATAAGGCAGGATAAGAACATACTTAACTTTCTTAAACTTCAAAATAATCAACTTATTCCTAATTTTAAAAGATTTAATAGTTTTCCATTTAAATAACTTAGGAGAACCAAGTAATTGTAAAAACAAACCTTGTTTACAAAAACTATAACTAAAATCATTATGAAAAAATATAAAATAATATACAATATCAATAAAAACAAAAATTAATATAGTAAACAGATTAAATAATGAAAATTTAATAAAAATAAAAACACTTAAAAAAACAGTATAAACAAATAAAAAACAGATAATAACATAAGACAATATTTTATGTAGATCTTTAAATTTAAATTTAATAGTTCTAATAAAATCCAACTTAGCTTTTTTCATAACAAAATAATAAGATCTTGAAAACTTAGAACTAATAAAAAAGAAAAATAATAAAAATAGAATAACAAAAATAATAAAGGAAAACAAAATTGTTATATGAAACCCTAGAATAATTAACAAAGAAATAACCAAACTTAAGAATATAGAATTTCTAATTCTTTGATATAAATTCAATTCAAAAAAATCTACTTCTAAATATTCCCTCTTTTTTGCAACCATATTACCTACTTAAATAAGAATAATATATAAAGATTATTCTTTTTTTAAACCTTTTTTCTTAAAATATGTTATATAAGAAGCAATAGAACCAATCACAATCAAAATAAGAGCAACATATAACTCTCTATTTAACAAAAGGATACCTATAAAAATTGTTAAAGGTGCAGTAATCTTCCAAACAAATCTTACTTGAAAATCACCATAAGAAGGGTCAATCATACCTTTTCCAGAAAATCTTTTTTTATTTCTTTCAACTTCTTCTTTAAAAGTGTCAAGCTTAGAAACTAAAACTTCAGGAAAAACATAACCAGCATAACCACACTTATTACATAAATGCATTGAAGGCAAAGCTCCTATTTGTTGTAAAACAGAATCATCTTGTTTAATATCAGAAGATTTACACTTAGGACATACAATAATATATTGGCCCTTTTTTGATCTATTTAATTTCTTTGTTTTTTTTAATTTCTTTGCCATTTATCATAAATAAAACAAAATATGTTTATAAATGTTATGAATAAAAAATAAAAAAATTATTTACAATATCCAACTAATTCCTGATCCTCAGAGATCACAAACTCAAATCCACCAGAAGTGTAATTAATATAAACTGGTAAACTATATATTTCTGAATCACAAAGTCCAACATCTTTAGAAAACTCAAAGTGTTCACCAGATGCAAGAGATTCATTAACTAACCACATCTCGTCATCAACTTTAAGATACTCTACTGTCACTTCAGAATTTTTATTATTAACAAAAGTTAGATTGCTTTGAGAATCTGTAAGTTTATATTCTGAAAAACCGATTATACTATTTTCCCAAAATGCTTTTGATTGCTCTACATCTGGATTAAGATCATGAACCTTAAACTCAACATCTTTTGTTATTCCTTTATTATTTGCTGCATATATTGTTAATTCTGCTTCATATTCTTCAGATCTAGGATCTAAACCAACAGGCAAATAAAAACTTTTATTTTGCTTAGATGATAAAGAATACACATCTGATATGACAGTTTTATCAGTATCATCATCTATAGTAATCACTAATTTAGTATGTATATTATTAAGACCATAATCTTTTGTATTTGCTAACCAATATGTAAAATTCTCATTATCAACATTAATAATCCTATCAATATATCCATCTAAGCTAAGTAATGAGTCTAATGCAAGTTCTTCTGCACCTTTTATCACTGTTTTTGATTCTGGGCATGAAGAACAAATAGGACATGATGGGCAACATGAATCACAATCATCATATTTATCATCACATTCTTCATCACAATCATAAGAATCACAATCATCACAAAGAGGACAGTCTACAGTTTTATCAACATCGCCTGTTTCTGAATCAAGACCAGATTCTCCTGTCTCATCTAATTCAAGACTTTTATTAACTTGTTGTTCTGCTCCATCAGAACCACAACCATAATAATAAATCAAAAGAAGCACTAAAATTATAATAATAGTCCACACCATCCTATTCCTACTTTTTAATTGTTTCAAACATATCACCCCAATGTTTTTTATTCACCTCTTTTATATATAGATAAATGCTTATTATATATATAAAGATTATTGATATTGAGAAGATATAATAAAAACTATTCCAAAGGAACTTGTGACCAAAGTCTCCATTCCTCACTAGGCACAGATTGTCCAACTAAGAAATAAGGTGGAGCAGTTTGACCTGCATAAGTTTGATGAAGTTGATCAAATTTAGAATGATAAGGTGCCTCTGCAGCATAGATTGGTGAACCTAATGCTCTCATAGAATCAGGCCACATTGTTTGAAAATTAGTTGAACCAGGTTCAATAATAATATCTTTCAAACCTTCTTTTTCTAATTCTTTCATTAATTCTTTTATTGGAGCAGTACCTTGACCAACAGCAAGATGTTCATCATGAAAACCTAGATTATCAGCAATATGAATATGTTTAACAAAACCACCTTTAACTAAATCCTTTGCTTGATCAACAACCCATTTACTAAAGGCTTTTTCATTTTCTTCAGGAGATTTATTTTCATTATATTTATAATATTTTTTCCAAATATTTGCATGCCCAATATCAAATGTTCCAGAAATATGTTTTTTTGCTAAATCTTCCGCTTCACTTTTATCAAATCCCTTTTTAACAAGCTTTTTAATCATTACTCGTCTTCCTCTAGTTATTATTTGTTTTAATTCCTGAGGATGTGAACCAAATGTTTCTTGGAATATATTCTCAGGTGCAATATAAATAGGATCAATCTTTTGCATTCCTTGTTTTTTTAAATTTCTATTAGTAATCTTAGTCTTTTCCATTGCAAACATACCAGCATCTGCTAATGTTTGAGCTGATTTCTTAACCCCATAATCTTCAATATCTTGAGCATGAAGAATTCTATCCTGGATCTCCCTTGCTTGAAGTCTTCCAGCTGAAGAACTTTCTCTTCCATATGCAATTTCTCTTTCATTTCTACTGAATAATTCTTTGAACTCTTGTTCTGCGTTAGGCTTAAGAAAAACTTTCCCCTCTTCTGTTTTACCAAAAATCCTCCCACCAATTTTATGTGGAGAAATATTTGAGATTTCAAAACCCATTTTTTGCATAAGCTTTTGTTTGCTTTTTTCATCTGTTGCATTATTAAACTCAGAAAAAAAATTCCAAGCATTTTCTAAATGATCCCTCTCCTTAACACCATCAATATAATGTTCTTCAAACTGCCTTGCAGAACCTAATGCTCTATGCAATTCAGCTTCCTGCATTTGAGTAAAAAAAGCAATTGCAGCTTTTTTAGTATCAATTCTACCATCAGGTCTTCTAAACTCTTCTCTTTCTTTAAAATCTTTAAATTTAAGAAGCTCAACCTGGATATTTCCATCTGGATCCATATCATAATATGGAACTCTTTCTAACATTTTACCAAATCTCTCTTCAGCTCTATTATATAATTCTGGACTTTTTGCTTTTAATTCATCTAAATAAGATTGGACCATTTCAAATTTCATTTCTTTTAATCTTTTTTTTTCAGAATCTGGAACCATTAAAAACTTTTTTCCTTTTTCTCTTTTCTTAGGAACCCAAGCAATTTGATCTTCTTTTACACCAGTTATTATTCTACCACTATGATCATCAACTAAATAGTATATAGCTTCTTGTTCTTCATCTTCATAACCAGTGAACTTTGCTTTACCTTTTTTAACACCTTTGTCACCATAATAACCACCAATACTTCTAGGAAATTCTCCAGTATGAACAACAACTGCTCCACCAGTAGAAGCATCTGCTGCAAAATCAATTGCTCTTTTTATTTCCTCTAAAGCAAATTTTCTGCCACTTTCACTAAACAGATTTTGTTGATTTGAATAACCAGCTAAACCACCAACAGCAACAGACGCATGAGTACTAACCTTAACATCATTAATTCTTGCTAAGTCTCTCATTGCTTGTCTTTCTTCTTTACCATAACTTTCTGGTGTTAAACCTTCTTTACTTCCTTTACCTGCACCCATAAAAGCTAATTCAACCCTACTAACACCATGCCAAATTCTTGATTTTAATGTTTCTGCACCAGGCTGCATCATTGCAGCAGAACTACCAATATCTTGAGTTGTAAATCTACTTGGTTCATGAGCACCAATTGGTTCTTCTATTGGTTCAACTACTTCCTTTACATCAGGATGCCACACTTGGCCATACTCTCTATCCAAAGGATGATAATATCCATTATTAAATATCATACATATATATTTTAGAAGATATAGTTTATAAATCTTATTGTGGAAATAGTCTCAAATATACATAGTATTCTTTATAATCTCTATCCACTTTATTATATTTGATTTTGTTCTTTGAACTTCTTTATTGTATACTTCACTATTAAATTTATCACTTAGAATGAAATTTAAATGAAGTTCTATACTCTCTTTATCATAATAAATATTAAATCTTTTCTCAAGATAATTCTTAAAAAAACTACAAATAAAAGAAAGACATTTTGGTGGTTTATGTGTTTTAAGTAAACAACCACTTTTTATTCTATGATAAGCACACGCTGATTCATTTGTTGGTAATGCATTTTCATCATTAACAGGATAACCATATTTTCTTCCTCTTTCATATATCAATAATTTTTTCACTACATTATCAGCCATCTCATCATCAATTATATATGTATTATTTGGACAACAACCTATAATCCCTAGTAAATCTAATTGTGTTCTTGGCCTATAATGTATATTAAATAAACTAATTTTTTTTGAGATACATTCTTTTAAACAATAATTATTTTGTTCAAAAAAAAGATTTAATAATAATTCACATTCTAAATAATGTTCAAGTC
>CAYWFN010000035.1:6736-6971 GCA_964457715.1 uncultured Methanosarcinales archaeon
ATTTTCCATTGAAACAATTATTTTTAAACATACAATCAAAAGAAAAAACAAATTAAATAAAAAACTTTGTATTATTTCAACCTAACACTATCTAAATTCCTTGGACACACAGTTTCTAATCTAAACTGTTTATGAAGAGAAGAAGCAAGATCCAGACACCTAGAATTCTCCCCATGATTTATAATTATTTTCTTAGGTTTGGGTATGCATCTTTTAACAAAATTCATTAATTCAT
>CAYWFN010000036.1:0-6865 GCA_964457715.1 uncultured Methanosarcinales archaeon
CAATGGCTTGATTCATCCTGTTATTCAGGTTATCACTCAAATCCCAAGAAATCTTAAAAGGACTTAAAAACTGCCTTGAGGTTGGTTTTACTGTCAATATTGTTCATGTAGTGTATTCAGGGAATTACAAAAATCTTTTAGAATTTTCCAGGTTCATAAAGCAGAATTTTCCTAAAGTTAACATGATTGATTTCACTTTTATTAAACCGAATGATGAAAATTTTCAAGATAGGAGTAATTTGGTACCAAAAATTTCAGAGATTCAACCATACTTATTCAGAGCATTAGGTTTCTGTAAACAAAATAAAATTAAATTTTCAATTCACAATATCCCTCCCTGTTTACTTAAAGGTTATGGGAAATTTAATAACCAAATGAAAGAAATTCTGAAACAGTCAGATAACAAGCTTGATGGTTGTTATGATATGTGGCTTCAAAATAAAAGGCTCAACAGAGAGTTAGACGAATTTGGATATAAAAATCAACACTGTCAAATCTGCGCCTTTGATAAAGTGTGCCCAGGCCTTATAAAAGAGTATTCGATTCTTTATGGAACTGATGAATTAAAACCAGCAGATAAATTTTCTCTTAAAGATGCCATATAAAATAGGGTATAGATCAGACAGGATTAAACAAGATGAATTAGTGGTTAATATTTCTGAGAGGTGCAATTGTTTTTGTTTAAACTGCCCTAACGATATCAATTTTAGGCTTAAAAAAATAGATTTTCATGAAGTGATTAATTTTATTGATAAGAACCTCTCCCGAAATACTGAGAGGGTAACTTTCATCGGAGGGGAACCCACTATAATAAAGAGCCTGTTCAGATTTATAAAAAAAATTAGAACTATCAACAAAAATGCAGTTATCCAAATAAACTCAAATGGAAGAATGTTTTGTTATGATGGTTATGTCCAGAGATTCTTAGACCTCAATGATGATCAAATAGAATTCCATATAGCTCTTTATGCATCAAACCCCCAACTACATGATAAATTGACTAGGGTAAGCAGGAGTTTTGAACAGACGGTAAAAGGAATCCATAATTTGTTAAAAGGTAACTTTAAAGTTTATTTAAGGAACGTAGTCCATAAATTAAATTATAAAGATCTTGAAGAGTATGGGGAATTCATAATAAATGAGTTTGATGGGCATACAAACAAATTTAAGAGATTAACAATAATTGGGACAGACCTGATTGGTGATGCCCATGATAATAGGAAGTTCTTAGCTATACAGCATAAATTTATTGCACCTTATATAGAGAAATTTGTTGATAAAGTGAATGTTTTTGGATATGAAGTTGAGGTGCATTTAATACCAAAAGGAGTTTTTAGTAAAAAATACCAAAAGTACGTGAAGAAAAGCGGTTGTGTTGATGGCGCTTTTACAGACAACTATGGTTGCAGTTCCTGCATATACCAAGATGAATGTCCTAGATTGTTAAAAAGCTATGTGGAAATTTTTGGGAATAAGGATCATGAACTTGTAATAAAGGACAAGGAGAATCTTTTAGTTCAGGAAGATAAGATTAGTGGATTGGCAGATAATAACAATTTGATAAAAGAAATAAAAAAATCAAATTTAAGCACCCATGAGATTATTGGATCATTATTAGGTTTGAAAGAAGTTGCTGTTATTGATTATGTACAAAAAGATCATTATGATAAGGTAATAGGTTTTCTAAAGAATCACAAAATTCTATACAATTCTCAAAAGATTAATGATGGCTTTAAACTCATTATATCTAAAAATATAAAAATTTTAGATAAAGCACTAACACTTTCTGTTGAAGAAAGGAAACCAAATAATTATGAGAGTTTAACTGAATTTGGAAGATTATTGGGATATCCTTTGTGCTGTATAAATGAGTTTATCTCTATTTTGAAGAAGAAGTGTCCCCCTTACACAGAAAGACAAAATGCTTTTGATGGTCTTAAAAAACCCATCCCCTTCCTATTAAATAGCTTAACAGGAAGATATAACCTCATTAATCACATTCCATGTTCTAGTAACTGTCAAGAATCTTTGAAAATTGCCCAAAAAATTTTAGACACAATTAAAAAATATGATGAAGCATCATACAAGGAATATGTTATGGCTTTGAAATCTCCTGTGATTTCATGGAATGAAAACCAATCAGTAACATTAATTGGGGGAAAAATAGGCAATTTGATCAGATATAGCGGTGTATCAATAAGGCATATCCCGGAGGAAGATAAAGAAAAATGCCAATATGATAAAGGTGTGCTCTCTTTATTTAAAAAAGGAGATAAGATTCTTATTGAAAAAAACTCACTTGATTTATATAAAAATGATATGTTGATGGAATCATTAGGATACTCAAAATATGGAATGCCGACTATAATCACTTTTGGTTAAAAAAAATGCAAATAGAAAATAGATTAAAAGAATTACAAACAATTGATTTTGAACTGCCAGAAGTACTAAGTGTCTTATTTGATTTGAAGGATGTGACAATGATAGAAGGCAGGTCTGAGAAGGAAAAAAAGGAGATTACAATGTGGGCAAAAAAAAATAGATTATTCCATAAATCATTATCAATCAACAAATCTAATTACATCTTTATATCAAAGAATAAGAGGCTTATGGATAAGTCAATCAATTATTTTTTGAGGTTGATCAAAAGAGTAAATGATTTTGAAGCGGTCAAACAATTTGGCTTACTTATGAATTACCCGAAATGCTGCATTGATTTTTATATTGGGCTATTAAAAAGGGAAATACCTCAATATAAGTATGTGATTTATTCTTTTATTAACAGTAAAAATGGATTGGATTACTTATTAAACAACCTGTCTAACCGAAGAATAACAAACCATATGGTTTGCGATTATAAATGTAAAGAGAGTTTACAGATTGCCAAAAAAAAACTAAATATCGTAAAAAATAATGAACTTAATTTATTTAAAGAAATTATTGTGGAATTAAAATACCCTTTTTTGGTATGGAATGAGCATCAATTTGTCCAGTTTAAAGGGCATATTGATAAAAACAATGTATGCTGCAATGATATTTGGTTTAAATCAAAAGTTGATGGCTTTAGCAAGAAAAACTGCCCATTTGATGAAAACACTTTAAAGAAATTCTCAGATGGAGATAATGTAAATGTTACTGACCAGAAAATTGAAATATACAAAAAAAATAGGGTAGTACATTGCATCTATAAAAATAATAAATATGACGGGGTGCTTTTTAAATATGAATAAGAAGATTATGATTAATCATAATAAATGCACCTTATGTAAAAAATGTCTGGACTTTTGCCCCAGTGATTTATTTTATTATGAAAAAAATAAAATTGTGGTTAAGGATGACAAGGCCTGCACATTATGCTTATCGTGCAGAAGAGACTGTCCGTCTGGTGCTATAGTTAATTTAAATGATAGAATAAAAAGATTTTTTATTTCTTATCAACCATGCAATAATAATTGTATCATGTGTTATGAATCTGAAATTGTAAAAAAAAGAGATGTTCCTTTTCAAGAATTAATAAAAAAATTTGAGTCGGATATTAACGGAAATGAAGACCAGGTTATTGTTACCGGCCATGAGATTACAATGCGAAAAGATTTTTTTAGGATTTTAAAATACCTCAAAAGTAGGATAAGTGACAAAACAGAATTATATCTGGTAACAAACGGGCGGATTTTTAGTTATTATGAAAACGTAAGGAGGCTAATCAGCCTGGGTTATAAAAAGCTTACTTTTGAAATATCGGTTCTTGGACCAAATGCAAAAATACACAATGCAATTACAAGAACCAGAAATAGTTATGAGGAAACTATGGAAGGAATAAAAAATTTGATTGATAGTGGAATAGATGTTAATGTCCACATAACTGTATTAAATCAAAATTATAAATATCTTCCTTCAATCATCAAAGATCTTATCAAAGAGAATATTAATAAAATCCAAATAAGATCAACTGAACCAAGAGGCAGAGGCCTTGTTTGTTATAAGGAGATGGCACCACAATTTTCAGATCTTGTACCCTATTTGCTTAAGTCTTTCGAATACAAAGATAAAGTGAGAGTAAAGAATATCCCTTTTTGCTTCATGAATGGCTGTTTGGAACATATGGATCCTCCAAGCCTGTGGGACCTTAAAATTAAAATTCCAATCTGTAAAGAATGTGTCTTTGATAACAAGTGCCAAGGAATTTGGAAACAATACATTGCATTATATGGTGAAAAGGAGATTATCCCAATAAGGACACAAAAGGTGAAAATATTTTGAAAATTTTTATTCTCCAGGTAACAAAAGATTGTAACCAAAATTGTATTTATTGCTGTAGAGACAGAAATATCGAGTCATTAAGTTTGGAACAAATTTCTGAAAAAATTAGTACCCTTAGTGACGACCAAGATCAAATAATCATCACTGGCGGAGAGCCGACGATGAGGGATGATTTACCAGGCATAATTAAGATATGTAAAAATAAAGTTAAAAAAGTCCATCTTCAATCAAATGGATTGAGCTTAATTAACCAGGATCTATGTAAAAAGCTTGTTGGCTCTGGTTTAGATTCTATCCTTATAGCTTTACCATCTCTGGATAAAAGAAAATGTGAAGAAATTACAGGAGTTAAAGAGGCTTTTGTTAAAAAAGTGACTGCCTTAAAAAATTTAAATGTACATAAAAATTTAGATATTGGAGTTGTTTTTGTAATATCTAAATTAAATTTTAAAGAATTGCCAAATTATGTTAAATTTATCCATTCTATTTCTGACAGAATTTACATCCAAATATCCTATATGATAAAATTCTATAATCCTGATTATAATTTTAAGGACTATATAGTCAGATATCCTGAATTGGAGCCATATCTTATTAATGCTCTGAAGTACTGTAAAGAAAATAGTATCCAGGTTAGAATTGACGGCATACCTTTATGCTATCTTAATGGTTTTTTTGATTATGTCTCAGATTCATTAGAAAGAGAATATAATTTTACAGAAGATTTCATTGAGTCAAAAAGAAAAATTTATTCTGATAAAGAATATGAAGGAAAAGAACATATTAAAACCGATAGATGCAATAATTGCGCTTTATTTAACAATTGTAAAGGTTTATATGAATTTTATTTTACATTATATGGAGATTCTGATCTAAACCCTAAAAAAGAATCTAAATTAAATCATAATAAAATAAAAACAATGCCTCTCACATCATACTGCAATAATAACTGCGTTTCTTGTTTTGAAAAAAAGAAAAATTTGGAATTTGAAGATTATAAAACAGTTATCAGGGAAATAAAAAATTCAGAGGATTCAATGTCAGAAATTGAATTTAAAGGATGCGAATGCACAATTCATCCTGATTTCTTGAAAATAATTAAGTACTTTAAAAATCAGAACATTAAATATCATTTAACATCAAACCTTAGGATGTTATCTTATATTAAGTTTACACAAAAAATTGTATCCCCTAACCTAATGACTGTTTATACTAAATTGCCTGGGCCAAATAAAGAGATACATGATTCTATAACACTATCTGAAGGCAGCTTTAATCAAACTTTGAGGGGAATCCATAATTTAAAAGGGCTGGGTTTTAATAATATCCATGTAAATATGACTATAACCAAACTTAATTACAAATCAATCATTCCGGTTTTTAACCTTCTTAATAAATTAGGTATAAAACATATCAGATATTCTTTTTTAAAACCTGAAAATGATGCTTATAAAAATATTAATAAGATATATGTGCATCCAAGGTTAATCAAAAAAGAGCTTATCCACCTGATACCTCTTACTAACAGAGACACACGCGTATCAGTTGAATGGGCGCCATTATGCCTTCTCCCTGAACAGCCTGATTGGGTTATTAGATACACTGATAAGAAACAATTCTTAAAAGAATACACTACAAACACAAGCTTATGTTCAGGATGTAAAGATAAGAAGAATTGTATTGGGATACATAAGAACTATATAAAAAAAGGATTTTTAAGAGGTTTTATAGAGATGAAAAGTGAGTTAAATTGATCAGATAGTTTTTGAAAGTTATTCAATACAAGAAAAAAATTTCATTTTTGGAATTGGGATAGATCTTCTTTCTGTGTATCAGAAACAATAACATCAACATTGTAATTATTTATAAGAGATTTATCTGTAATTTCCAATAAAGATATTGGAACAGCAAGAATAATTTCATCGCTTTCAATTTTCATTTCCCAAAAAATACCAGAGGGGTTATCAATCATATCTTCCTGCATTATTATCTTTTCATTTTTTTCTCCTTCAGGGGTAGAGTAATAAAGAGTTGAAGTGCCTATAACATTCTTCTTATCGGGATTATCATCAATCGAACGTGGAGACAATAAGAATTTAAACCTCTTTTCCCTTTTAATCTTAGAATCAGATCCGTATTTATTGATATATATAAAATAATTAAGAAGATGGCTGTTTGGCCCATATAATTTAATTTTGATATTTAGATATCCATTTTCAATAAAATAATATATTTCTTTTAAATCGCCTCCAGAAATACTAGGAAAAATTGAGTCGCCTTTTGAGCTTACTATATTTGGATTAAAAGGCCAGTCAATATTAGACAGATAATAGCCTTCTTGTGAATCTGGTTTCATATCACTCACCTCTTTAGGAGCAAGTTCGTCATATCTTGATGAATATTTGAATAGATAATAACCAACTAAGATTCCAATAACAATAAAGCCCATTATCATTAAGGCTTTTGGCATGTAATCTCTTTTTTCACCCATTTTTTAAATTCCCCTTTTTTAATTTTTATACTAAAGACATTAAACCTTTATAAATTTATCGAAAATTCCGTTAGAATTAGACAAAAATATAAATTTTTGTTTTAAGTAATCATT
>CAYWFN010000037.1:0-6738 GCA_964457715.1 uncultured Methanosarcinales archaeon
GTTTCTTCTTGCTCTGGTTCTTGTGTAATATTTTCTTGTTCTTCTATAATCTCTATTGTTTGGTTTGTTTGTTCTATTTGTGTTTGATTAAGTTCTTGTATTTGTTCAATTTCTTGTGTTAGGTTGATTATTTGCTCTGTTTCATTGATTATTTCTTCAATTTCTTGTGTTATATTTTCTGTTTCTTGAGTTATGTTTTCAATTATTGGTATTTCTATGATCTCCTCTACTATTTCTTGTGTTTGGTTTGTTTCTTCAATTGTTTCTTCTCCTACTTCCTCACTTACTTCTTCTTGTATTGTTTCTTCTTCCTCTTCTTGTGTTTCTTGTTCTGTTTCTGTTGATTCAGTTTCTTGTTCTATTGTTTCTGTTAGCTCTTTAGTAGTCTCTTCTGTTTGTTCAATTTCTTCAATATCTTCAGTCTCTTCTATTATTTCCTCTTCAATTATTTCTTCTATAACTTCTTCTGTAATTTCTTGTTGCTGTTCTTCTTCATATACTTTAACTACCTCCTCTGTTGTTGTAAAGCCTACTATAGATGGGTCTACTAACACCATTAATGAAAGTAAAACTAATATAATTAGAACAATGCTTAACTCAATCACTTGTTTTTTATGTTTTTTCCAAAATTTATTTTTGTAGTTTCTTTGTCTTTTGTTTTTTGTTTTTCTATTATTCTTATTTTTCTTGTTCTTATTTACCTTACTTTTGTCTTTACTATTTCTCTTTTTTGTTTTGTTGTGTTTTTTCATGGTTTTAATTTTATAAACATATGTTCTTGTCTCTTTTCTTTATAACGATGAATTACAGAGTAAATTGTTGTTATTTTCTTATTTAGTAAAGATGATATTTGTCTTGGTTTAAGATTATAATTCGATATAAGATGGTGAACAATGATCTCTAGAATACTAAATATTCTGTTCTCAAAGATCTTTATAGGAAGAACATATTTTGATGATACAATATTTAGTTTAGTGATCTGTGTGTTTTTGTCTTTATTATATAATGTCCAGATTGTTCTTTGATCTCTATTGGTCAATTCAGAAATTTTAGCATAATTAAGGTGTTTTTCATGTTTTAGATATTTAACTAAGGCTGTTGCTGGGCTTATACCTGTGCAGAAAATACTTATAGGAATTTCACTAATGGAATCTAAGTAATTCTTTGTTTTTTCATCTTTTTTTTCTATAATTCTATTACTTAATATGTAATGATTTATTTATAAAACTTCCTATTATTTGGTATGTTTTACTTAATATGTAATAATCTTTCCTTAGGGTGTGGTGTGTAGTAGATAATATATATTAATAATTTATACTGTAATATCTAAAAATTAAAATAAATAAGAATTAAATAGACTTGATCTTTTCTTTGATTCTGTTAACTTGGCTCATCTTATTTTTTATCCTCTTGATTTTACTGAATATTCCTCTTCTTTTTTCATTGATTTTATCTCTTTTTTGTATTAATTTAAGCATAGAATTTTGTAATTTCTTTTCTTCGGTTTTGAGCCTAATGATCTTTGATTGATTAGCACCAAGATCTTTTTCAAATTCAGATTTTCGCCTTGATAAAACCTTTAATTCTCTTGTTTTTTTAATGATGCTTGTTTTTTGTCTTTTTTTTTGTTTCCAAACATATTAGTTACACCCTTTTTTTTATTATTTATATGTTTACTTATTTATAAGCTTTGCGCTTTTTATATTAATTAGTTTAATTATTTATTTTGATATTATTTCTTAATCTTTTTATTGATCTGTTTAAGCATATTATTTATCTTAGATTTGCTCTTATAATATGTTGAATTACTAATATACTTAAGTTTATGAGCTTTTTCTATTGAATCTAGTTGATTTCTTAATTTTTGTTTTTGTATTTTTAATTTTGTTTTATTCTTTTCATTTTTTACTTTTGTTTTAATAGTTTTTAATTTTTTACTTTGTTTTTTAATTCTTTTTAGTTTTGTCTTTTGATGTTTCATAAATAAATATAATATTGATATAACAATTATTGTTAAGATTATTAGGAATATTATATTAATTATACTTAATTTTTGTATTATTTCAGGGATTATTGTACCAGGTATTTCTCTTTGTGTTGATACCTCAAATAATTCTGATGCTGTCCCAACAGAACCATCATATCTTGTTTGAACAATTAGTATATAATCTTTTTCTTGAGTATCAGAAGGTATTCTAAATGTTCTTGTAAATGATGCTTGTTCATCAACAGTTACAGTTTCTTGTAGTTGTGTTATAATATTCCCATCTTTATCTTTTATATAATAAAACATTTCCACATCAGTTTCACCTATATTGTAAAGATTGAATAAAGTAATTTGTGCTAATAATTCTTCACCAGGTTTTACTCTTCTATAATCTGCAACTATATCTAAACTAATGTCAAAGAATTTTCTTTCAGATTCAACTTCAACAATTGTTGAAATTTTTTCTTGAATTCCATTTGCTTTGATTATTATTTCGTCAGTGTAAACATTAGGTATTGTCTGTTCTGTTGTAAAGAAGTAAAATTCTATTTCTTTTTCTTGATTTGGATCTAGTGAAAATTGTGTTTCACTTACTGATAAGATTTCATGTAATTCATGTTCTATTTCAAGTTTTAATACAGTTGTTCCAGTATTTTTTATTTTAACTGTTCTTTTTAATGATTGTCCTTGTTTTAACATTAGTTTTATTATTTTTGGATCTATTGTAAAGTATTTTTTCACACTTAGTTCACCAGCTCCTCCGCCTCCACCAGCTCCGCCTCCTGCAAGACCTGCTGCCTCTTCAGTTGTAGGAGTTGGTGCACTGTACCATGAAACTGTTATGTTGTGAGCACTTCCTAAACTAACATTTATTGAAACAATCTTAGTTACTGAATTATAAGACCATTCTGTTGATTCCATTTCAATATTATCAAATTTTACACTTGTTGGAAGACCTTTATTATGAACATAAATAAGTGATGATTGATTTCCATCACCATCCGCAGTAAAATCTAGTTGTGATGTAGCTGCAGTATATTCCATGTTATATATTTGTGCATTGTCTAGAACTGCAATCAAATATTGACTTATTATTCCCTCTATTTCTTTTGGAGTGCCATCAAAAGATAAATTAAAATTGAAATCTGCATTTGTATTAGTTTTATAAACAATTGGTTGTGTTACATCTTGGAATTCATTATTATTTTCTTTTATATTACATTCAAATGTGTCACTAGATGTTTTATTAAAATTAAGAACTTCTCCAGTTAAAGGTGAGCACAATAGATAAGTATCTTGGATAATTGCAAAGTCTCTTGTATAACTATCTCTAACATATAGGTCAACAGTATATTGTTTTGTAGAATTTGTTACAATTGTAATAGATTGTTCTTGATTATAATAATTAGAATCTGATTCTGATATTCTTGTTATCAATGATTTATCATCGCCACCATATATTGCTCTTTGGATATTTGCAGTTGCTGGTGAAATTATTGTATAATCTTCAGTAGATATAAATTCCCTAGTTTTATTACCTTCAATTTGTAGTGTTAGTTGATGTGTTTCATTTAAAATAGGAATCTGGATATTTGTTGTGATCTGTGTTTGTGTATGTTGAGTAATATTTTGTTCAATTTTTCTTGTTTGTCCAGTGTAATTAAGTATTGTAAAATCTGTTTCATTTATTAATAAATTATTATCAGTCCTGTTTGTTAAAGATGTTGTGAATATTAATATATTTAAAGCAGATTCTTCGTCTTGTGTATCAATACATTTAAAATTATATGTATACTGTTTGTTTATTAAGTTTGTAATTGTAAAGTTATGGCCTGTTGCTTCTATACTGTCACTTATTCTTGTCATATCATCATATTCAGTTTCTGTCTGACTATAACTGCAATTTGAAGTTTGATCAGTAGTAAAACTTATAGTTACATTTGGTGTGTTAATATATTGAGAACCATCTGGATCAATATTAGAAATAGTAGGAGTTGTTCCTGTAATTGTTAAACTTACTTCTCCTTCTGATGATACTGCTTTTCCAGTTAATTGTTTGATTGTAACAGTTGCTTGAAAAATTATACAAATAACATAAACTACACTAAGAAAAATCACCACTTTTTGCCAATTAATTCTCATATATTAATATTTATAGAATTCATATATATATAGTTTACTATTTTTGTTGATTAATCTTACTTTTGTTTAGAATCAGTATAAATAAAAAAGAAAGAGAAAGAAAAAAATAAAAAAAATAGTTTTACCAATAACCATCTGCATGGTTTGTACAATTCACTAGACTTACTCCACCATCATCTAGACCATCGCATGTTCTTCCATATGCTGTTATTACTAAAGCTTTTTCGGATTTTGGTGTTGTTTCTGGAATAACTATATTAAATGCTATGTTTATTTCATTATTACCTGTGGATGAATTAAACCAAGGACAGATTATTTGATTCCAATTTGACATACCACCTACATCTGTCCATGTTGAATAATTTGTTCCACCTGGTGCTATAAAACCAACTTGGTGCCCAGTGTTATTTGAACAACTTCCTGGTTCATCTTTGTCAAATATTCTAAATAAATATGTACTTTTTCCTGAACTTGAACCAAGCAGGCCTAATGCATCTTGATTTGTTGATAAATTCAACATAACATCCTCATTTCCTAGGTTTTCAACAGTAAGTGTAGTACTAGCACTAAGACCTGTTGGTGGGAAATTAAATGTTTCTGAAGCACATGATCCATCATCATTTGATTCTCCGCCGAGTGCTACAGAAAAATTACAATGATCATATCCTCCTTCAATATAACCTGTACCAAAATTTCCAGTTTTTTCTGAAAAATTAATATATGTGTATGATTCGATTGTTGCAGTTACATTTCCTTCAGTTTCATTTGTTCCTGTTAATCCTGTTAACATTCTTACACCAGAATCATGGAATGTTAATTTTGTTTCTTTTTCAATAGTAAACAATCCTACTAATGAAACTGCTGTTGCTAATAATACAAAAGCAACAAGAATTTTGTTAGAAATCTCAAAAGATTTTATTTTTTTTGTTTTTTTCTTAGCCATTTATTATCACCTATTTTTTGTTATTTCATTGAATGATGAAAATCATTCTTCAGGAGGCTCAATTATAGTTAATCCTACATCTCCTCTGCTTGCCTCTTGATTAGGATTTTCTAAAACTGTTAATCCTACTTGTCCTTGTGTACCTACTGTTTCAAATTTTTTTATGTCTATATTATGTTCTTTGTTTAGGACAAGAAATGTGCTCACAACAGATAATATTATTGCACAGAATAGAATTAAAGCAACTGTTTTTTTAGATATGTCTTCAGCCAAGTTTATCACCTTTTTTTGTTTATTATTATTATATATACTTATAGTTGTTTTCTATTTAAATGTTTCGTTTTTTGTGTTATGTTTTATAATAAGTAATAATAAATTTACCAGTATAGTTTCCTATTGGTAAATCTGGAGCACTTGCACCAATGTGAATCTCTTCACCTTTATTAGGAGGCAAAGTAAGTTCTTTTGTAAATGATAACCACTCTTTCATTTCACCTTCTGTTTTCATTTTAACTTTTATACTATAATCATAATCATTCTTTATAAGCATAAATCTTCCAGCACTTCCTCCTGGTTGAAGTTTACCAAAATTTAGATTCTCTGTTTCCATATTCCAACCAGATTTATTTCCAATCATTGCAAGAACTTTAAATTCTTGTACTTTTATTATCTTAGGTTTTTCATATAGGTGATAAGTTACAGATCCACTGATTTTATCAATTCCATTGGTTTTAATCATGGTTGTTGTTATTGTAGAAACTATTATAATTGTAAATATTGTTAGAATTATTAGTTGTTTTAATTTCATTTGTTAATTTCTTTATTTTTTATTTTTAAAATTTATTGGTATTTTTATAGTAAATAGATATTTTTTCTTTTTTGGATTCTTAATCTTTTTAGTTTTTTTTGGTATTTTTCTTTTACTTTTATATGTTGGTTTTTTTCCTTCTTTTTTAATATTTCTATTCTTGAATATACTTATTATTAGTATCATGTTCATAATTATCATTATTATTGTAGAACAAATCAAAAGAATTGCAGTTTTACTTAACCCAAATAAAGAAAATGGTTTTTCTATTTTTGGTTCTTGTCTTTTTATTACAGATAATTTGTTTTTAATTGGATCTTTTGTTACATTTTCAAAATGTAATATTACTTCAAGATCATATTCCCCAATTTCCCAATTGTTTGTCATAATATATCTTGTTATTTTTTGGGAATCCCATGGTCTTAAATCATATGTTGGTGTTGGCTCATTTAATATTATTTCTTGATTTTTTTTAATTATAATATCTCCAAATACTTTTTCAATTTGATTGTTCCATAAACTTTCAATTTGTATAAAGAATTCATTTGTTTCATTTACATAAAGTTCTTTAGTATAGTCAGTAATTATAACATCTAATGTTCCTATTTTGAATATCTTTTCAGAAGATCTTTGTTTTTCATCATAACCTTTTGCTTTATAATAACCTATAATTTCTGATTTGTACATTCCTGGTTTGAGATCATCAGTAGTTAAATATTCTATAAATTCATGTGATGACCCTATAGGAATTGATACTGGTTTTGTTTTTATAGTTTTTATTTTTTTATCATCTTTGTAAATTACTATTTTTGCATATGATTCATCAATATTCACTTGTCCAAAATTAATCATTGTTAC
>CAYWFN010000038.1:0-6720 GCA_964457715.1 uncultured Methanosarcinales archaeon
TCTTTGTCTTTATCATCAAATCCAAATGATATTGTTGATGAAAAAAAAAGAATCTCTATTGTTGTAGACGGTAAAAATTATAATTCAGTTGAAAGAGAATTCTTTGCAGCATATATGAATAATTTTAATATTTTTGAATTTAGGGGAAAAAAATTAAATGAAATAGTACCAAAGATAAGAAGTAGTGCAGATTCTTTAGCTGGTTTAGAAATTATGGAACATACAACAGATAAATTAGTTATTAAGGATTTTTTAAAAGTAGCTGAAATCTCAATTGATCAAACTCTTAGGAGAATTGATCTTATTATTAGGGCTATGATTGAAGATTCTAAGATGACTATGACTAATGAACAATTTCAACATATATATGAAAGAGATCTTGATGTTAATAGGATGGCTTATCTATTATTTAGAACAATAAGATTTGCTTTAAATAATCCTGCTTCAGTTAAAGATGTTAAAAAATCTAATGTTGAGTTATTAGATGTATGGACTTTTATAATTAATATGGAAAAAATAGGAGATGAAGCAAAAAGAGTATCTAAAATCATATTAGAAGCTAATCTAAAGAAAAAGGATTTAGAAGATTTACGAACTTTATATCATGCAGTTAAGGAAAATTATTTAGCAGTTATGAAATCATATTATAATAATGATAAGATATTAGCTGATAAATGTGCTACACAAGGTAAGGTTAATATCTTAAATTTTGAAGCATTCTTAGAAAAAAGAGATAGAAGAGTATTAGGAAAACTTATAGAACGGCTTAAAGCATTACAATATTATATAAGGTTAAATAGTAGAATTATACTTGATTTATAGGATTTTTACTACTTAGTTTTCACTATAGAATGGTGATATCTGAGATACCTTTATATATAAGTTATTCGTTCTATATAGCAGGGGGTAGTTGGGAATATATTAAAAATGTCTAGAAGAAAAAGTTCAAGTTCAAGAAAAAGTACTTTGGATGATGATAAATTAAGAGCTGATCTTAAAAGTATTTATGATAAATTTATTAAAAAATACTTTAAAAACAAAAATATTAAGAGTTTTCCTGGGATGAATTTGCTTCCTGTAAAAAACCAATATAAGAATTATGAATATATGATTAATATTATGAGATTTCTTTTTGAGCCTATTGAAAGATTATATAGTGATTTAAGATTAATCACTTTTGAATCTGGTTCAGGATTTGGAACTTTTGAAGTTACTGTAAAAAAAGGTCCTGATTTAGCTTATCATAGGGAAGTTATTAGAAATTTTCCAAAACTTAATGCTTATAGGGTTTTTGATCATCATTATGAAGATGATTATCTTGTTTTAGGAGTAGACTCATTAAACATTTCTGAAGATCAAACTAGAGATTTGAAAAATAAGCTTGCAAGCTCTGATTCTAAATTAGAAGCAATGATAGAATCACGTGAAGAGGGAAAGTTTTATGATAAAGAATTGACTGTTTGGAGGAATGATAGAGCAAAAATTTTTTCAAACCTACTTTTACCACATTTTCATGAAAGTAAATTAGAATCATTATTTAAAACATATCAAGAAGAAAAGAAACAGTTTGATGATGATCTTTTTAAGATTTTAAGTGTTGTGTTTAAAGCAATTGCAAGAAATCATTATTTTTCTACTCAAGAAATTCATGATTTAAAAAAAAAGGAACCAGAATATAAAAATAAGTTTGTTCTTGAAGATCAGGATGGCAAAGATTGGGAAATTAAATTTCCTACAGAAGAATATTATTGTGTAAAGTTTATAAAGAGTTGGAAAAAGATATTTAACTATTTTTGGAAAAAAAGCAGGAAGTTTAATGATTTATTTTCAAGTCCAGATAAATTTGAAGAGTATATTAATAAATTAAGTGTTCTTGTTCATAAATCATATGCTGGAACTATGTTTAAAAGATTAACTTATGAAGATAATCTTGTTTTTGCTCATGGTGATTTGCATCCTGGGAATATTATTCTTAGTCATGATAAGGAATCTGTTAACTTTATTGATTGGAAAAATGCAAGAATAGGATCATATGCACTAGATTTTACAATTTTGAATAATCCTTATATTGATATCCCTGTTGATACTAAAATAGGTTTATATGAGATTTATTCTAGGGAATTAAAAAACTTTGTTCCAAATATTGTTAAAGTAGTTGCTTCATTGGAATCATATAGTGAACTTATGGCTGATGTTTACATTGCATCAATTTCTAAAGATTCTTCTGTTGCAGCAGAAATAACTAAATATGTTAAACAATGTCCAGAATATGAAGAATCTCTTATTGGGCATATTAGACATGTTGTGGGATCTATGAAAAAGCTTGATCATGTTTATTTAGAAAATGAAAGATTTTTATCTGGAAAAGTTGACAAACTTGAAAAACATATTTTGAAAAAATTATCACCTATTTTGGAGTATTATGAAAAATGAGCAAATCTAAATTAGATACTTGTGTTATTATGGATTGTTGTATTTATACTGATGATGGTCTTTATGTTATTGTGAAAAGTAATTATAGAGACTTTTATGAAAATTGGGCTACTTCAATTGGTGGGAAGATAAAAGAAACATCACAAAGTTATAATTTAAGAACAAAGAAAAAGAAGAAAAAAATTAAAAAAAAAAGGAAAATTGGTCTTAATTCTCCAGTTGATATTGAAACAGAACCTCTATGGCATTCTTATTTAAGAGAAACTATTGAAGAAATAACTAATTTAGAGATTATTCCTTATAAAGTATTACAAAATTTATTAAATTTTACTAAACCTTATTTTAAACCTTTTACTGTAAAGAATTGTGGTTGGTTAGATAAAATTAAGACTGTTCAATTTTGGATGCCTAGACCAACTAGACTTTTTTCTAAAGAATTTAAAAACTTCGCTCCTAAAAATCTTACCCAATTTATGGAGAATTATCCTCAATGGATTGAATTGGTTAGTAAAGATTATAGATTTCATAGAAAACAATATGGTAAAAAGATCTTTTATTTGAAAGATGGATCAAGAAAAAGTATTGTGTTAAGAAGAATTGTAGGCTTAGCAGCAAAATTGACTAATTCAGGAAACTCAGAAGATCCAATGTATGAATTTGTTACAAAATTATTAGAAAACTCAAATCAAGAACTATTTGCTCGTAAATTTGATTATAAAAAACGTTTTAAGAAAAGTATCTCTGAGGAGATTAAATATATTTTAAAACTCGATAGAGAAAAATTAGATGAATTGATTCCAATGCATTTGAATGGTGAGATAAGAGACGTTTATTGTCCTATTTCTTTAGTAATTAAAAGAGAAGGAAGGTCTAAAAAAATCATTTGTTCAGATGATTTGGAAAAATTTCCTAAATTCAAATTATTCTTACCAATACAAGCAATTTATTATAACTTATTTCTAGAAAATACAGAACAAGAAATATTTCCTGAAGAAGATGGATTTTCTCAAAGTGAATTAGAAGCAGTTCTTGATAATGAAGAATAAATTTAAAGAAAAAAAATAAATAAAAATAAAAAATTATAAATCCTTAGCCATTACTGTTCTTCTACTATTACCTTCTGCTCTTTTACAAGCTGCTTTTAACATTTCTTCGCATTTCATATTAAGAGCCATTGCTACGTCACTTGAAACATTAAAACCTTTGCATGCATCTTTTATTTTTGCTTTTACAATTAACATCTATATCACCTCTCATAGACTTTAACTATGGTTTTTTTAATATAATTTTAAAAAAATCCAACTAATATATAAATCTTTTCCATCAAGTATTTAAATTCAGGGGTTTTAGCTTTTGAGAGTGACGAATTCTACTTGTGTGTAAACCAAAACTCTAACTTATCTTCTTGTATTTTATCTAATCTACAGAAACCGAATCTTTCGAATTGTATTACTTCATCTACTTTTAAATCTTTAATACCTTGCTCTGCAATACCATTTATTGTTGTTGCATTAGGCATAAATATTTCAACATCAATTGCTTCATAATTTTTAGGTAACCAATGAATTATTTTACCTTTGTTTGTAGAATCTTTAAACTTATTATGATCAGTTGAAACAAATTCAAAGTCATTTTTGTTTTTTACAAAATTTAAACAATCCATTAATCTATGTATTGGTCCTTGTTCTAAACTATTAAAATCTTTTTCTGAAATTAGAAATTCATAACTAGTTTTGAATATTCTTTTTCCTTTTTCTTTAAAACTAGGATGTAAATTTAATTCAATTGATTGTTCTGGAGAATTCTTTATAATGATTTGTTTTGGGTTTAATATAAAGAAATATCTATTAGATTCATTATCAAGTAATCTTCTATTGAATACACTTAGGTCATCGAATGTGAGTTCGCTTTCAGTCTTGTTTATGCCTGTTGACAAAACAAAGTTCCAGATTGCTTTTGGTTGAAAACCTCTTCTTCTTAAAGCTGCTAAAGTTGTTAATCTAGGATCCTCCCATCCCATAAAATCTCCTTTTTCTATGCCTTGTCTTATTCTTCTTCCAGATGAAGGAACACCTTTTAAATTAAATCTTGCAGCTTCATATGTTTTTGTTATTTTTAGATTTAATCTTTCTTGGATCCATCTTTGTAATTCTGTTCTCATTTCAAATTCTTTTGTTCTTATCCTTATATCAATTTCTGAATAAGCATCCATTATTGCATTTTGAAAATCATAATTTGGCCAAATTCTGTACTTTCTACCTAATCTTGGATGTTCATGATCAATTATTCTAAATATAATAGGATCTTTCATTGTAGAATTCTTATGTGCTAAATCAATCTTTAGTCTTAATGTTGCTTTTCCTTCTTCATATTTTGACATAGATTTCCATAATTTAAGATTATCATCTGTAGATCTATCTCTGCATTCACAAGGTTTTGATTTTAATCTATTTTCTTTTATTTTTTCTTGTTCACAAAAGCACATATATGCTAAACCCTTATTTATTATTTCTTCTGCTTTTTTATAAAACAGGTCCATATGATCAGATGCATAAATCAGTTTATCCCAAGAAGCTCCTAACCATTTATAATCGTGAAGCATCATATCATAGAATTTTTTTTTAACTGTTGTGGGATTTGTGTCCTCAAATCTTAATATAAATTTACCTTTATGTTGTTTTGCAAGTTCATAATTAACAGCTAATGATTTTGCATGTCCAATGTGTGTATATTTTTCTGGTCCTGGTGGAAAACCTGTTGTTATTGGGCCATCTGGTAATTTAAGAAATTCAAATATGTCTTTTTCTTTCTTTTCTTTTTTTGCTAATGATTCTGGTGCAATCTGTTTTAGTTTTTCTACTTGGTTTACAGGGTTCATAGAATTTACATGTTTTACTATTCTACTTATTTCTTTACTAAGTGCTTTCATCTCTTTTTTAAGTTCAGGGTGATCACCTAAAAGTTTACCAATGATTGCTCCAGGATTTGCTTTGCTATTATATTTTACTGCATTCTGTAGTGCGAATTTCCATATTAAATCTTCAATCTCTTTTTGCATTTTGTTTTTTATTTCTTAGGCAAAAACTTCCTTAACTCACCACACTTCTTAATAGCTAAGTCAACCATGTCCATGATTTCATCAGAACCTAAAGCATGATCTCCACCTTTTTGCATTGCGCAGATATCATTAGATTCATCAACTGCAACTGTTAATCTTGCATCATAAATCTTTTCTTCATCAGGCAAAGGATCAACAATAAAATTGTCTCCTATTTTCCATACAGTACATGATATAGGTAGATTGTTCAGTTTTATTGTTTGTGTTCTTTCTGCTTCATAATTAAGTTTGTATACGCCATCATTTTCTTCTACTACAGGAAGTTTTGTGTCCATTAAAGCAGCTAATGCTCCTATTGCACTTGCATCAAATAAGTTTCCAGCAGCATTGATTGGTACAATGTCTATTGCAGCTACCCATACTTTTTCTCCTGATTTTATGCACATGCTTTTGAAATCTAAGCATTTACTTTCTCTAACACCTCTGTCAACTACTCTTGCAAGTTCAATTGATTCTATTCTTGGTGGTCCAGATTCAAAATCAGGCGAAGCTAATGGTATTAATTCTGCACCTACCATTATTGTCCCTTCATCAGGTGAGTCAGGATATGGTGCCATGATTTCTATTTTAACTCCAACAACAACTTCTGTATCACCAATTATAACTCTAGCAGAACCTTCTGCTCCTTCTGTCACACCTAATTCTACTTTAATTGGTTTTCTGTATTCATCATTCTTTCTTCCATCTAATCTGATGTTTTGTTTTATTAATTTGATTATATGGTTTTTTGTGACATTCATTTTTGCACCTCATAACTTTCTTTTAATGCTTTTTTCTGTATTTCATAGATATCCATGCATGCTTTTTTTGCCATTTCTAATGATGCTTTTAGTTCTTCTTTCTTAGCTCTTCCATCAAGCTGAAGCAAGGTTACTTGATCAAGATTTGGCATCATTGCAACTGGAATGTCTGTTGAATATTCGCTTTTAATTTTTTCTTTTGCAAATTCTGGATAATGTTCTTCTTTATAATCAACATCAGCAATTATTTCATTGTCTACAATTCCAATACTTACAGCTGTTACCATATCTTTCATTTGAAAACCAGCATGTGCTAAAGCCATTGATGCTGCACATATACCAGCACATCTTGTACCAGCATCTGATTGTTCTATTTCAATGAATACATCAACAACTGCATTTGGAAACTCACTTAAATCTAAAGCAGGT
>CAYWFN010000039.1:0-6698 GCA_964457715.1 uncultured Methanosarcinales archaeon
AATTCACATTTGGTGATCAAATAGTTTATGCACATAATTCAGCAGGTAATCCTGGTATTGAATTTGTAAATCCAACAGAATCTGACTCAGCAACAATAACAAACTCATTCACAGAAGTAAACATCTCAATTACAAATGCAGCTGATCTAAGTGAATTCACTTATGAATTTAATAATAGTAATTATACATTTTATAATGATTCATTGGTGTTGATGATGAACTTTGATAATTTGAGTGTCTTAGGTGATTCAGCAACACAAGCTGTTGGTGTAAGTTTACAAGGGCATAATGCTTCATTTAAAGGTAGTTTAGAACCTGCTTGGGATTGTGGAAATGCAGTATCTGGTTGCGCATTAAATTTGGATGGTAGTGATGACTACCTTACAGTTAGCTATGACGCAAGCTTGAACTTACCAAAGTACACTATAAATATATGGGTTTACACAGAACGATTTGATGGTGACATACTAGTGCACAGGGGAACTGCTTCTGCTTATAATTATAAAATTAGTCAATGGGCTGGAGATTGGGAATTTTGCGTAGGGAGTAATGATTGTGTGACAACTAGCTATACTGGACACCAAGATAGATGGGTGATGCTAACAATGATGTATGATGGTAGCAATATTATTGTTTATAAAGATGGTATTTATAAAACACAAGGAGCACAAACAATGGTTAAAGATACAGGAAATATGGGTATTGGGGACTATCTTCATAGTGCTGGTTATGAATATCAAGGGATAATAGATGAAGTAAGAATTTTAAATAGAACAATGACAGCAGATGAAGTATCACAACTCTACAAATCAAACTTAAGAAAATACGACACAGACAAATACATATTCTATGCAAACCAAACAGATTTAACAAAAGACATAACTTATTCATACCAAGGTACAGCAATTGACACTTCAGCTAATTCAAATCAAACAGAAGTGAGGACTATTACATATGTGGATTTATACACAAACATCTCCTTAACACTAACACCAAGCACAGCTGCAACTTCATCCACAGTCTATGCATCTGGTAATTTGAATATCTCAAATGGAACAATAATGAATTACTCAACATTTTACATAAACTCACCTACAACAACAAACATATCTTATCATTGGTTTACATCAGGTGCATATTTGCATAATTTTAGATATCCAGTAATAATTGAATCTTCAACAGCACAAACAAATGTACCAATCCATGTAACTGGACAAAATATTTTAGATGGATCTGGTTTACATCCAAATAATCTAACAGTTACATTTATTGAAGTTATTGATCCAAAAGTTAATTTAGAAAATCAAGGTGAATTATTAAGTCACACATTTACAGACATTAATTCAGACTTTGAATTCGATTTAACAGATTTCATAACATTTGAAACAAACATATCTGCAGGTGAAAAAAGATTGATCTATATTTATGATACTAGTTAGAAAAAATAAAGTTCTGTAAAATAGGTTTATACATTATTTAGTATACTTTAGTGTATATTCTCTTCGAAAGATTTATATATTTGTGCATTATAATGTATAAATGCACTATGCAAAATATACAAATTAGAGTAACAGTTTCAAAAGAAGTTGATAAAATTCTAGATGATATTGCTAAGAAATTAGGTAAAAAGAAATCAACATTAGCTAGAGAGTTGATGGAACAAAAATTGTATGATGTTATGATACTTAAGAATCTAAATAAATAATATGAAAACTATAAATAAAAAAAGAATATTGAAAACAAACAAAACAATATTAATGTTAATCATAACACTGATGTTAATATTAATAATGATACAAATAACATCATCAGCAAACACACAGATGGCTCTGCAAGGTGAAGTAAGGGATTCATCCGGAGCTTTGGTTAATGGTAATGTAGAAGTTCATATTTACACAGCTGCTTCAGAAGGAGACCTTGTTTATAATTCATCAAATGAATTTAATGGAAATATTACAGGAGGCTATTATGATATTATGTTAGGTTCAACTGCGACAAAACTTAATTTATTATATGGGAAATTGTATTATATGGATATTTTAATTGATGGAGAAGAATTAAATTTCTCAGGTGATGACAGAAAAGAGTTTTATGCTGATGTTGGGAATATGAGTATTGGTAATTCTTATTTTAATGTTGATTCTGTAGCTGAAGAAGCAATTAGTTTTACAACTTCATGTGCTGCTGGTAACAGACTTTATATTAATGCAGGTGATCTGGCTTGTGAAGCTGCTGGAGGAGGAGGTGCAGACGGTGCTGGTTCATGGGTAAATGATTCAGCTAGTACTAACACAACTGTTGATGTTTATATTAATCAAAATGGAGAATATTTAAAACTCTATAATGAATTCGGCAAATTCCAGATGGTATCATCAACAAACCTAAGCTTTGATGCTGTTGCTGGTGGAAATGGACAAATACAATTCTGGGATAATGTTACTATGTATGCAGACCTACATCTTGATACAGGAAAGTATTATTATGGAGATGGAAGTGCATTGACTGGTGTTAGTGTAGATGATAATTCATTATTATCTGATTGGGACAATATTACTGGTGAATTAAACGATTTGACTTTATTTGGTAGTGATCCTACATATATAAGTCATCTAGCTGGTACTAACTTTGATAGTGCTTATGATATTGCGATAGTAGGTGATAATGCATACGTAACAAGTTCAGTTAATGATAGTTTATCAATAATTGATATAACGATGCCGAGTGACATGAAATTGATTGGGTATGTACAAGACTCAACTCAATTAGAACTCGCAAGAGGTCTTCATGTAGTAGGAGGTTATGCTTATATAGCTGCAAATGAAAGAATGACTATAGTTGATGTTAGGGATACTTCTAATCCTGTAATAACTGGGAGTGTTACTGATATATATATAACAAATCCTTTAGGGATATATATGTCAGGGAAGTATGTTTATGTCGCTGGTTACACTGATTGGAAAGTTGGAATATATGATGTAACAGATCATAATAATCCTGTTTTAGCGACTACTCTTTCAGATGGTGACCTTGATTATGTAACTGATGTGTATGTTTCAGGTAATACTTTAGTTTGTAGTAGTAGGTATGGTATTGCAACGTTTGACTTGGATAATCCTTCTTCTCCTACTAAGTTAGACTATCAATCCTCTGGGATGTCTGATAATAGGTTAATGGATGTTGATGATAATTTTGCTTATTTAGCAGCTAACCAGGATATTACAGTTTATAATATATCTGATCCTTCAGAAGTTTCATTAGTAGAAACTTTTACTGATGGTAGGTTAGCATCAATAGAGGGATTATATATTTCAGGAAACGTGATTTATGCAACTGCTACAGGCGATAATGCTTTAGTGTTGGTTAATATAACTAATCCTTTGAACTTGAACTTCATTGGAGAATATGTTGATACAGGGTTTTTGCAAGACCCTAAACATGTTGCTATAAAGGGTAATATCGGGTTTATTACATCAGCGACTAATGATAGTCTTGTAGCAGTTCAGTTACAGGGAATTGATACTCCTACATTAAACACTGGAACATTTACTACTGATAATGGTTATGTATCTAGGAATTTAGTTATTGGGAATGATTTATACGTTGATAATGGAATGCATTCTGGTACAGGAGGTATTTTTACTGATGGAGGGTTAACTGTTAAAGGTAAAACCTCTAAATCAACTTTTGATGTTGATTTATCATATGTTTATTCATTTTCAAATGCAACAGCTTTAGATGGAATAAATGGACTTTACATCCAAGGGGATTATGGATACTTTGTTAGAGGTTCTATACCAGGAGGGTTTGGAATTATAGATATGACATCAAAACAAAATCTTTCAGTAATAAGTTATATAGAAAGTGATACTAATTTTGATAATCCAAATACACCTATAGCTATTGGTGACTATGTTTTTGTTAATTCTTATGATGATGACCAAGTAACAGCTGTATATGTTGGTAATAAAACCAATCCAGTTGTAGTAGACACTTTAAAAGATGGTACAGAATTAAATGGTGCTTATCATTCAATGGTTTCTGGTAATGTGTTGTATGTTACTGGAAAGTTGGGAAATTCTGTTAATTCAATAGATATAACAGATCCACATAATATGGTATTTCTAGATCAAATATTAGATAATACATACTTAGATTCACCTGCAAAGTTCGATATTCAAGGAAATTATATGTTCGTGCCTAATTATGATGATAATTCAATGACATCCATAGATATATCTGACCCTACTAATATGAAAGTTGTGTCTGAGCTTATTGATGCAGCAAGTTTAAGCACTGGCTACGAAATAAAAGTGTCAGGCAGATATGCGTATCACTCAGGAAGATATGGTGGGGAAATTACTGTAGTAGATATATCTAATCCTGCTAGTATGAAAGTTGTATATGTTTATAATGATCCTAGTAGTAACTATAATTGGAAAGAGATAGTAGGAAATCGTTTAATTTATTATGATAATAATGGTAATGATATGTTTGTAATGGATATATCTAATCCTTTGAATTGGAAAATAGAAAGAACCTTTGACATGGATGGATTAGGTGCGCACTATACAGATGGAAGGTATATGTATGTAATGTATCCTAGTGGAGATGAAATAAGGGTTTATGATATAGGTGGAATAGATACTCCTGCATTAACAACTGGAAACATACAAGCTGATTATGGGAGAGTTAGTAAGAATTTTGAAATTGGAGATGATTTGTTTGTGCATAAGAATTTAATGGCAGGTTCATTAAATACTATAGGGAATCTTAATATGAATGGAACAGCATTTATTAATTCAAAGGTAGGTATAGGAATAAGATCACCAACAGACCCTCTCCACATAAAAGCAGACTCAGGTCACGATAACATCCATTTAGAAGAACATAGTGGTATAGAGGATTGGCAAATAGGTGTGGATGCAGATGGTGATCTGAATTTTGAAGATAGTGGAACAACTGTTGTTACATTTGAAGATGGTGGTTTTGTAGGTATCGGTACTGATGATCCTGGTCGTGAGTTAACAGTTGTTGGAGATATCAATACTACTGGGAAGATTTTTGCATATAAACCTACAACTTCAGATGTCTTTACAGTAACAGCAGATTCTGGACATAGAGCATTCTCTGTTTTTACATCAGGTAATGCTCAGCCTAGCATGTATTTATTGGGGACTGGTTTTTATATGGGTGATGGAACTAATCCTTATGATATAGAACTCAGAAGAGGAAGTGCGAATACAATTTATACACCAGATGACATAGGTATTGGTATGACAAACACACCATACTCTAATCTTTGGATAAATTCTACAAAAACAACTGCTGGATTAGTGGTGGCAAGAACAACAACTCCTCCTTTATTTCAAGCATTAGGGTATGGGACTGATAATGTTTATCTCTTTTTTGATTCATACTATGATGGTGGATTTAAGAGTAGTGACTCTGGTTCTAATTTTATGATAAGTAAGAATTCAGATCAATTTAAAATTAGTCATGATAGTGGTGTTGCAGTTGGAGGTGCAAATTCTTATGACGTTGGTTTTGCTATGAAAAGTGATGGTGAAGTATTAATAGATAAAACAACTGATTCTGGAGCATATGACTTACAAGTCAATGGAGAAATCTGTGAAACAACAGCAGGAACACAAGCATGTTCTTCAGATGAAAGACTAAAAGAAAACATCATACCACTTAAACAAGAAAATAGTTTAGATTTAATAATGCAACTAGAACCAAAAGAATTCAATTTCATTGGTGACAATAAAACAGTATCAGGATTTATTGCTCAAGATATACAAGAAATAAGACCAGACTGGATAATAGAACACGATGATGATGAATATATAACATTTGATGATAAAGGTTATATGCAAACTAGTATTGTAAAATCTATTCAAGAACAACAAGAAATGATTGAACAACAAGAACAACTCCTGGCGCAACAACAAACACAAATAGATGAATTAAAAACAATAATCTGCATAGATCATCCAGATGCAGAAATGTGCAAATAATAACTATTATTTTAATAAATAATAATGGTTATTTAAATAAATAAACCAAAATGAAAAAAATAATCAACACAACACTAACTTTGATGACAGCTCTAATAGCTTTAGCTTTAATCAGCACATTAATACAACAACCAATAACATTAGAACCAACAATCACAGGACACAGTGTTTATGACACAGAAAACACAAAAACCTACAACACACAATCACATGAAACACAAACATACAACCAAAAACAACCAACAACACAAACACACCAAACACAAAACACAAAAACATCTTACACAACAATATCTAATGACTGTGAATTAGAATCAGATAACCACCTAGACTGCCAAGTATGTTTTGAATACACACTGCATGATATAGACCTAACAGATGGACTAAGATATAAAGAAACAACTATTGAAGACATATCAGATCAAGCATGTTTAAAGACAACAGAAAACCCAAGTAATAAAGAAGTAACAAATAAAATACAATCATTTCTAAACAACAAAGCAAGTGATTATAAAAGATAATTATTTTTTTCTTTTCTGCTTATCTTCAGTTTGTTTTTGATATTTCTCAAACTCCTCATAAATCATATCCAAATACTTTTTCTTAATAAAAAACTCTTTCTTAATCTCTTTTATAGTCTTTTCCAAATCAAATAAGATCCAACCATCACCTAACCTAAAC
>CAYWFN010000040.1:0-4681 GCA_964457715.1 uncultured Methanosarcinales archaeon
ATGTGTTTTACTTAGTTTTTTCTTTTTCATATATTCTATTGAATTTCTTTACAATATTTTAAATCTATCGGTTTTTTATATATTGTAGCAAATAAATGTTTATAAAGTTAGTATGTTTGCTATTTATATATGAAATTAGTTGAAGATATGTTTAAACAAGGGGAACATTATGCTATAGAAATGTTACCAAATATCTATGAAGTTGGGAATGTTAAAAAAGTAGAAAGTGTATTTCTTGAGCACAAACGTGCAATACCATATTTAGAAATGATTAATACAATGAGAGTAGATATTAAAGATAAGTATTTTCAAACCATAATTACAGATTTTGTTAGTAGATCAAATACAAGAAAAATAGATACTTATGATATGATAACTATTTTTTATTTAATAGAATTTAAAAGCCTATCAAAAGAATCTAAAAAAGAGCCAAGAGAATTATTTTTAAATGGGAATATAAGCATACAAAATCTTGAAAAAAGAATAAAAAAATGGAGTAAAAAGGTTAAAAAAACTTAAATATTCACTCAACCCAATTACTATTTTTTATTTTTTTAGTATAAACAAAGTTCTTACCAGATTTTAAAGGAATATTATCAAAATACACTTTTCCATCTTTAACAATCAACTTAATCTTTTGAAAATCTTTATACTCGACCCTAGACTTTCTATTATCATAACCTTCTAATTCAATTACACTTCCATCTTTAGAATCACAAGTTAATAATTCACCATTCTTAGCATCCTCATCTTCTAATGCAACTAACAACATACCTTCTGACCTAATTCCACGCAATTTAGCAGGCTTTAAATTAGAAACAACTATTATATGTTTTCCAATTAATTCTTCTTTAGTATACCATTGCTTGATCCCAGCAACAAGTGTAATCTCTTTATCAGTAAAAACCTTAAGAATATATAATTTATCAGCACCAGCATGATCTTCAACTGACAATACTTTACCAACCTTAAGAAATAATGGAAATTCTGGTTTTTGTTTACTCTTAAATTCAATCTTAGGAAATAATGGTTTTCCATGTTCAACATTATTATTTAAAAGCTTGTTCCATTTAAAGTTCTTTATTTCAAATTTCTTAAAGTTAAACTGTTGTTTAATTTTTTCACAAGTTTCAGGTAAAAAAGGGTATAGTAACATATTGATTAACCTAAGAGAATCTGTTATAGTATAAACTACTTTAGATAATTCTTTATTATCAGAAATTTTCCAAGGTTCTTTATCATTAATATACTTATTAGCAACCTTAATCAATTTCCAAATTAAATCAAGTGCATTATTAAACTCAAATTTATTAATATATTCATTTAATTTATCTAAAACATCCTTAATATCAAACAATTCATCTGATTTAGATTCAGGAACTTTTAGATCAAAACTCTTTTTTAATAAAGCAGTAATTCTCATTACTAAATTACCTAACTCATTAGCAAGTTCTGTATTATATCTTTGAACTAATTCTTGTTCATTAAAATTCCCATCCTGACCAGATGGGAATGATCTAAGTAAATAATATCTTAATACATCTGGACCATATTTATTTATCATTTCAATAGGATCAGTAACATTTCCTTTTGATTTTGACATCTTTTCTCCATTTTTATCATTAATAAAACCATGAACATACACCTGTTTTGGTAAAGGAATATCAGCTGCCATTAACATGATTGGCCATATTACTGTGTGAAACCAAATAATATCTTTACCAATAACATGAACATCACAAGGCCATAATTTCTTATATTTTGCACCAGGATAATCAATTCCTGAAATATAATTAATCAATGCATCAAACCAAACATATATAACATGTTCAGGATCATTAGGCAGAGTAATACCCCAATCAATTGTTGATCTTGACACACATAGATCTCTAAGCCCCTCATTTAGCCTAGACAAAATTTCATTTTTTCTAAACTCAGGATAAATAAAATTAGGATTTTTTTCTATGAATTTCAATAACTCATCCTGATACTTAGACATCTTAAAAAAATAAGCTTCTTCTCTTAAAACTTGAACTGGAGTTCCATGAGTAGGGCATTGTCTTTCATTAACTAGATCTTTCTCAGTCCAGTATGTATTACATTTTCCACAATAAAAACCTTCATAAAATCCTTTATATATTTCTCCTTTGTCAAATACTTTTTTAAATATTGATTTAGCAACTTGTTTATGTTTTTCAGAACTTGTTCTAATAAAATCATCATTAGTTGCATTAAGCTTTTTACTAAAATCAATAAATATTTCTGAGAATTTGTTAATGAATTTTATTGGATCTTCCCCAGAATCATCTGCTACTTTTTTAACATGTTGACTATTTTCATCTACTCCTGTTAAAAAAAATACATCATTTCCATTCAACCTTTTCCAACGTACAAGAGCATCTGCTATACATTTCTCATAAGCATGGCCCATATGAGGATATCCATTTGGATAATCAATTGCAGTTGTTATATAATATTTCTTTGTCATATACAACATAAGTACATATTAAATATTTAAATGTAGTGGTTAAAAATAACAATGTTTATATATATAAATAAATTAAAACATAATATAAATAATTATTAACAAAAAAAATAGGTGATATAAATGTCCAGATGTGCTAAATGTGGTACTAAACTAGAACCAGATGATGATTTTTGCCCAAATTGTGGTGCTAAAAAAGGAGAAGCAGCTCCAACAACAACAAAATCCTCTAAAACAGAAAATAAAGGATCTTCTAAAGTAGGTAAATTCATAATAATAGGATTAGTAATCTTATTTATACTTGCAATAATAGGAGCAGCAATTTACTATATAATGACTTTTATGTCATATGAAACATATGAACATAAAGAATTTCTTATAGAATATCCTAAAGATTTAGATTATTGTGATGCAACCAAATGTTTACCAGATCATCCTGAATTTTCATCACAATACAAAGAAATATTCACAGTAACAGGTGGTTTTTTAAAAACCATTTTTACAAATCCAGATATAGAAAATCCTAAACTGATCATGGTATTCGCATTACCAGCAAATGATATCCAAGAGCTAACAGAAGAATTTACTAAAACTCTTGAAGCACAAGGACTTAAAAATGGAATTGAAACTGATGTATATACAACAGGCGGAAAAATAATAATATACTATAATGGAGATATTAGAACTGATGTATATTTAATTGTAAAAAATGGTCAAGGATATATGATAACATTCCAAGCATCAATAGATGTGTTTGATGAAACAGAAAGAGATGAAATCATTCTATCATTTAAACCAAGAAGAAATCCACAACTTTATCATTAAATTTTTAAAAAAAGAGGAAAGATTCTATGAATCTAGTAAATAAATTAATAAGAAAAGTAACAGGTAAAAGAACAGGAAGAATCAAATTAAAATGGGAATTCAAAACAAATTCTAATATATTTTCAGATCCTTGCATAAGTGATATTAATAATGATGGTAAACAAGAGATCATTGTTCCTACTAAAAATGGTACAATATATGTTCTTAATGATGAAGGTAAAGTTCTATGGCATTATAAGATATTTGAAAACATATCACAAACTAAACAATTATTTAGAGAAGAGTCTACATTAAATGCAATATATGGAAAACCTGTTACAATAGATATTAATAAAGATAATAAAAAGGAAATCTTTATTGGAACAGAACTTGGTTATGTTTATTGTTTATCCTATGATGGAAAAATAATTTGGAATTTCAAAACAAATGGTGCAATAAGAAATTCTATTACTGTTAAAGATATTAGTGGAACTAAAATAATATTTGGTTCAATGGATAAACATCTTTATGTATTAAATGATCATGGTAAAGAGGTATTTAGATTTGAAGCACAAGATGCAATAGAATCAACACCTACTGTATATAATAAATCTCAGATAATATTTGGTTGTAATGATGGTTATGTATATTCAATTGATCTAAAAGGAAAACTTAATTGGAAATTTAAAACAGGTAATAAGATAGTAACAAAACCAATTATATTAAAACATGAAAATAACAATGAATCACAAATACTAATAACGTCAACAGACCATTTCTTATATATATTAGATAAAAAAGGAAAAATCATAAGCAAATTTGAAACAAAAGCCCAGATCATTACTGAACCTACAGTAAAAGATATTGATAATGATAAAGAACCAGAAATATTTATAGGCAGTTGTGACGATAATATATATGCATTATCAACTATAAATCAAAAAATCTGGCGTTATGAAACAAACTTTTGGATAGGTTCATCAATTATTGTTGATGATATTGATAATGATGATAATGATGAAGTAATAGTTGGTTCATATGACAAATCATTATATATATTTGATGCAAAAGCATCATTTGTATTAAGTTATATGCCAGGTATATCTGGAATTATAAAGCAAAACTCAGATTATGGTGCAATGACACAACAAGCACAACATTTAAGAGGCAAAAAGATCTGGCAATATAATACACAAGGAATAATAACAGGATTAGGTATTTTACACAAAAAAACCGAAAAGAATATAATAGTGAACACCAAAAAAGGTATTGTGAAGTGTTTTGTTCACTCTAATGATTAAAAAAGAGGTATCAAATGCCAAGAAAACTTATTAAACACAAAAAAGAAATAAAACGTATCAAAACAAATATTGAAGGCTTTGATATAATTAT
>CAYWFN010000040.1:4691-6697 GCA_964457715.1 uncultured Methanosarcinales archaeon
AGCTGGAAAAGCTGGTACAATGAAATCATCTATGTGTTTTAATATTCTATATAATGAAGTTTCAAAAAATAATTCTAATGGAATGTACCTCTCTTTAGAACAATCATCTACATCATTACTTAATCATATGGTAGCACTTGGTTTTGATCTTAGCAAAATAAATTTAGTAATATTATCTGATATTGGAAAATTGGATGAAGCAATAAAAACAATGTTATCAACTGATGAAGGAGTACTTATTGTAACAGACGTTGGAGCAATAAGAAAACAATTAGGTGACATAAAACGTACTTCTCCAAACGAAAATTGGATGAATGCTATATTAAATCTAACAAAAAAAATAGATGAAACTGAAGAATGCAAAGTATTAGTTCTTGATTCATTAGCAGCATTATATTCATTAGCAAAAATGGACCATCCTAGAACAGAACTTTATCATTTATTTGAATTTTTTAGAGATCTTGATATTACTACATTACTTATTTCAGAAATGCATGCTGAAGAAGACTTTGGTGAGTTCAATGTTGAAGATTTTTTAGCAGACTCAATAATACATTTATCAAGGGTTCATCAAATGACCAAAGTAGAAAGAAATATAAGAGTTGTTAAGATGAGACAAACAGATTGTAAACTTGATTTCCATAAATTTGAGCTTATTGGTAATAGATTTAAAGTTACAAAAACTTAGATTTCTTTTTTATTCTTCAAATATTCAATAAAACCTTTAGGAAGAACAACATTATCATTTTCAATAACATACCTAAACTCAAGTATTACTGATTCACCAGAATCATTATCTTCATCTAAAACAATTTCTAGTTCATCACAAAATCTAAATTCATTTAATTTCATTCCATCAAGAACTTTCTTAGTAACATAAACAGCAGTATTAGTTGACATTTGTTTATCTGTTAAATTTCTTGTTTCGCACTTTACTTTATTTTTTAATTCAGCAGTTCTATGCTTTCTAGGGTTATCGCCCAATATTCCACCAAATAAGAAAAATTCAAATTTTTCTTTCTCAGAACTAACTAATTCCTGTTCAGCATCCATGTCCAATAAACATATCTTTCCACCAAAATCAAGAATTATTTCTTCAACACTTTGCTCTCGTACTTCACCAAAGTCAATAAGCTTATCTTTATCATTCTTAACATTAGTAAATATTAAATTTTTTTTACCAACAGTTTCACTTATATGTTTATATTCTAATAAACACCATTCAGACACATTTGGTTCCATATGTTCTATAATAAATTTCATAATAATATAAGAAAAAATGAGTAATATATAAATCTAAGCAATAACAGGGATCAATATATTCTTATTTCTTAAGTTTGTAAACTGTGCTTGACTTAGTTCATAATTTTCTTTAGAAGTTCTTCCTGATACAGAATATGTAACAATCATTATCATTGTTTCTTTATTGAACTTTGCAGACCTTACTGCTTTATTCTGAAGTTGTGGTAATTCTCTTTGTAAACCAACCATCTTATTCCCTAATGGCACTCTATACACATTTGTATCATCTTCTAATTCTTGCTGAACTTGAGCTGCTGCTGTTTCTGCATTATTTATTACACTTTGCCATTCTTGTGCTTGTGCAACTGCTGTTGGTTGATCAGGAGTGATTGCTTCTTTAAACTCTTGCGCTAAAAGATAAAATAATACAAGTTTGCCCCATTTCTTTAATTGTTCTTCTGTTCTTGATGGTTTTCGTGCTTTTTCTTCTTCTATTTGTTCATCTATGTCTTCAGGTGTTGGTGCTTCTGTTGGAGTTGATGCTGTTGCAGTTGGATTTAAATCATCAACAAATTGTTTTGCACCTTTTAAAGTTCTTTTACCTCCATTCCAATAACTTCTAACTAAGTGATCTTTAACACCTTTTTCTTTACAATAATCCTTAAACTCTTTAGGAATTTCAGTAGATACTTCTGGTTTAGGTGCTTTAGGTTTGTCTTCTGGTTCTTTTAATGTTCCAACAACTTCTCCTGCAGGTTCAGCAG
>CAYWFN010000041.1:0-276 GCA_964457715.1 uncultured Methanosarcinales archaeon
AAGGAAGTTCGTTTATAGTTTTGTTTTTATTGTTTGTGTGGTTGTTTAAATTGTTTCCTGAGATTGTTGAGAAGTTTGAGTTGTTGATTAAAGTTTGTAAAAAATCAATGAGATTGTAAGTGTTAATAATGTTAAAATTATAATATAAGGTACTAATTTATTTGCTTTTATAGTAGATGATTCATAAATAATTGAATTAGAATCTGGTTTAACTTGTTCTATGTCTTTATCATATTTGTGTTCATATTTTTGGGATTCTGTTGTTGCCAAACTTGT
>CAYWFN010000041.1:286-6638 GCA_964457715.1 uncultured Methanosarcinales archaeon
CAAAATCTTTTTCATCAGTCTTTGTTTCATATTCTTGATAGATTATACAAGTATTATTTTGTGCTGATTGTTCTACTATTATATTTTGTCTTAAATATTTTGTTGATTTAATATCACTTCTTTTTATACCTACTTTTATTTCATATTCTCCTGGTTCTAAATCATCAGGAACTTCATTAAGTAATTGTATTTTTTGTACTTCTTTTTCACTTACTACAAATTTCTTAAGATTTTTTTCTTTATCAGAATAAGATTTTTTTCCTTTGCCAATATAACTCCATAAAGATACTTCAATATCTTCATCTTTATTATTATTTAATTCTGTCTCTACATAAAATAATTCCCCTTGTTTTAATTTTTGAGGCCACTGGATAATATTTGAAGAAAATGTCCCTTTTTTTGTTATAGTTGATGTTTTTGTTTTTGATGTTGTTGTTCCTTCATCATAATATTTACATAACTTGTGATCTATTCCATCAATATTAATCTCTGCTTCTTGTTTTAAACCTAAACCTTCAACAAATAAAATATATTCCCTTTCACCTGTATCTTCATCACATAAAGGTTTTAATTGAATTGGGATTGTTAAATCATATGTTTGGTATTTTGTTTTTAATAAAAATGAAGAGTCTTTTGCAGTTATTCTTTTGTTTTTATCGTCCTTAACATATGCTTTTATGCTACTTTTTCCAGTATTTCCTTTATACACTTCTACTTTCACTCTTGCAGTTTCACCTAATTTAACTAAACCATCAGAACCGTAATAAATTTCTTTAATTTCTATTGAAGATTGTTCTTGAGAATTATCATCTCTACAAATTCTATTATTAACTCCACCTAATTCTATATATTCTTTATCTTTGAATCCAAATCCCTCAACAAATATAGAATAATTACCATCTTTTAATTTTCTATTACAATTATCTTTTAATTCAATTGGAATAGTTAAATCTTCAATATATGTCATCTCAGGCATTCCTATTGTGATTGTTGATTCTGATGCTTTTTTTTCTGTTCCGTTTTCTTCAACCCAAATTTTTAGTTTTCCTGACATATCACCTGACCATGCTTCTAAATTAATGAAAAATGTTTTACCAAAATTAATTGTTCCACTAGTTTTAACATCCAGACTTATATAAGGGTAGATATCATATTCTTGAAATGTGTAATATTCAGGGTTCTTAATTACTATTAATTTTTCAATATAATTATCTGTTAAATTTGAATCAAGACACCAAGGATCTGTGATATTTGCTTTAATTATAAAATTTTGATAATCATACACATCACCTACATTAGATTTATAAAATGTTCCATCATAATCATCATCAACTTCAAATTCTTCTTTTTCTTGAATAATATAATCAAACATATCCTCTACCCAAAACTCCATTTCAGGATAAAATTCTTTCCCATCAATAATAAAATCAAATTTAACTGTTTCATCAGAATGATAATAATCTTCTGCATTAATATCAATTGTCATGTTGCATGGAATGTTTGATGAGTCTACTATATTTATTTCTTTACAATCTAAGTTGTTTTCTTCTAGATTGTCTTCTAAAGAAGTTTCTATTATATCAGCACAAAATTTATAATTTCCTTCATCTTCAATATAAATAATCCCTGTATTTGATGATTTAGATTTTTTTATTGCTTCAAAATATGATCTGTCTTCAAAAATTACATTATTTTGCAGATCTAGAATATAATAAGATACTTCTATATTAGATTCAAGTTTATAATCATTCCAATTTAGATTTTCAATTTTAAACAAATCATAATATTCTAATTCTGAGAATATTGTATTATCTAGTGTAATAGATACTTGAAAATTATTATATATTTCTGCATCTTCTAAATCAGAAACTAATATACCCTTACAATCCCAATTGTTATCTTCATTAGTATCTTCTAAACTTGTTTCAATTATTTCTGCACAAAAATAATATTCACCTGATTCTTGTAAATTTATTATTCCTGTTTTTGAAGTTTTTGAGCTTTTTAATCCTTGAATTTCCAAATATCCATCAATTATTGTATCATCATCTTGATCTAATAAATAATAATTAATAGTTAAATCAGATTCTTGTCTGTTTTGTCTCCAATCGAGGTTTTTTACTTGATATAATTTATCATATTCAATGTTTGTGAAAATCTCATCATCTAGTTTGATTGTTATTTTAAAGTCATTTTCAGTTGAGATACATGGTTGACTAAGAATAATAATTAACGATGTCAAAAATAGTAGTAAATACAATAAAATAAATCTATTCCTCATTTTTATTTGAAAAAAGGATTATTTTATATAAAAATATACAATCTAGAGAATATAAATGTTTAAAAATATCCAGAAAAAACCAGAACATTGAGGTGATAGTTATTGGAATCTTTACATGACCCTAGAAGAACAGGCCATTTTAAAATTTTTCTTTCTGAAGAAAAAGTAATAATAGATAAACTAGTTGATATAATTGATAATCAAGCTCAATACTTATTTGAACAATGTCCTGAAGTAATTAAGAATTATGCATTAGCATCACCAAGTAAAGCATTTGTTAGTATGTTTATAGATATTAGTTCTAATGAAGAATATAAAAAATATGTTAAAAACCATGAACAAAATAATGATGTAGATATATATTTTATTACTAATATCAATGCCATAAGAGATTTTCATGATCCTGTTTTAAACCAAATTTTACTTATATCTGATTATTCTATTCCAAGACAAGAAGAATATAGGACACATTTATATCATATTTATCAAGATCAAGAATTTAAACAAACAGAACTAAAAATTGTTTTTAATAAAAGATTTGGTATTGACAAATATATAGAAAAATATAGAAAACATGGAATAGTAAAAACACAAGAAACCAGACAAAAAGTACAATTAAGCAAATCATTATATTTGCATTATGTCATTGGTAGATTAGAAAATTATTACAATGTAGTACAAAAAAATGTTGATTTGACCCCTATCTTAGTATTACTAAGAAACCCAATAACATATGATGATCCTAAAATGGTTAGTGAAAAACCAAGACAAAGATGGTGGTAAAAACCAACAAAACAAATAAATATGTCCACACATACCCATTCTTATCATGATCTCAGTCACAACCCTATCATCATATTTATATTGTCCTAGATCGGTATATTTAACTAATGTTCTTAAGGTTGTTAGAGTACCAAAGAAAGCCATAATTAAAGGTACAATCAAACATAATACATTTGATCAGATAAATAAGATTCAAGAAAATATAGTAAAGAATATACAATCTAAAGATATAAATGAAATATTCAAAATATATAATCATAATTATTCTCAAGCACTTAGATCTGTGATCATATCTAATAAAGGAATGCTTAGAAAAGTAGAATTACCATTGATTGATGCATTTAAACAAATGTGGCCTTTGTTTAAAAAAGAATCTGAATTCATAACAAAACATGTTTATGAATTTATTACTATTCATGGTGTTCTTGGTGAAAAATTATGGGATATGCTTTTGCCTAAGATAAAATCTGAAGTAAGGATTAAATCAAAAGAATTAGAATTAAAAGGTGTTATTGATAAATTAGAAATTTTTCCTACAAAGGTTATACCTATTGAAATGAAATCAGGCAAAATGATGAGAAAAGGTTTATGGCCTGGACACAGAATACAATTAGGTGCTTATTTACTTATGTTACAACAAAAGTATATTAAGACAATTGAATCTGGGTTTATTCATTATATTGATCATAATGAGAAAAGGGAGCTTGTTATGAATCCTTTTTTAAGCAAAGAAGTCATTGATGTTAGGGATAAAGCTAAAGATGTGTTAGAATCACCAAATCTACCTGATTTTTGTGAAAATAAGAACAAATGTAATGCCTGTAGCCTAAAATCTATATGTTACAGTATGAAATAGTATTAAAATACCATAAAGTTTAAATATGAAATTAATATTCAGTGTATTAGATAAGTATATATATAATAAATATTAAATTATTAATATATTAAAAAGAAAATATAGGTGGTTAAAAAATGGCTGATGATGAAAAAAAATTCTCAAAAGACTTAATTGGTAAGACTGTAGTATCAAAAACAGGTAAAAAGTTTGGTGAAGTTGGCGATCTTATATTTGAAACAAGATCTGGTGAACTTATACATATTGTGCTTGGTAATCCTACTTCATATACAGATAAATTAGAATTAGAAAAAGATAAAGAAAATAAGATTCTTATTCCATTTAGTGCAGTAATGGCTATTGGTGATTTTTTAGTAATTGCTGAAGAAGATATTATTTGATTTTTTTTATTGATTCTATTTTTAATTTTATAATTATATTATAATTATTACTTGTTAATATGTTTTTACATTATTTTATTTTTGTTATAATTAAACATTAAAATACATTCCCTTATCATGTAAATATGGCTTTATATTTCCTTTAATTTCTTTAAAATTTCGAATTGGTAATATATTTGAAACTTCTCTTTCATTGATTATGTCTTCTGGTAAGACTATAGGATCAATTATATTAAATAATTTTACAAATCTCCCATTGTTAATAAGTTTATATTTTTTGCAAAGATAAAAGCTATAATTATTCCCAGTACGTTGTATAATTATATACCCTGATTTACCTGAAAATTCATGTTTTATTCTTTCAAAGATGGATTTTGCTTTTTTTTTGAATTCAGAATCCTCTTTTAAAAATGTAATATTATTACCTAAATAATCTAATTTACTTGTATAACATGCACCTAAAGCACAAGCAAAACTATTAATTATATTTTCTTCAAGATCTTTATTGTTCTTTTTTACAGTAATTATATCTGATAAATGTTTAACAGGAATATTTAGATTGGATTGTATATAATTTCCAAAATTCATAATATTTGATGCATTCCCACAAAATATTATCTCATGTATTTTAAATTCTTTAAATCTCGCTAAATATCCATCACAAGCATTGTATGTTTCTTTAATTAATTCACCAAGAATGGGTCTTAATATATTATAAGTCCTGACTTGATTTTGTTCTTCAGGATGATCTTTTAAAAATATCTTTTTATTAAATAATACTTTTTTAGATTCATTCCATGTATAATTCAGCTGACTCATAAGTGTTTTAATTAATTTTTCTTCACCAACATTTATTATTCTTATTAATTTTACTAATCCATTTTGGCATAAAGAAATATTAGTAGATTCATCTTCCATATTGATTACACAAATATTCTTATATTTTTGCTCTTCATTATCATATTCTCCTTTATTATATTTACTTAATATTCTTTCTAATGAAAAATCTGCAGGTTGGATGTGTCTTAATTTAAGTCCTCTTTTTTTAAAAGCTCTTTTTGCACCAATCACTGCTCCTTTTAATATAGAAGTTGTGAGAATATTGTTTTTATCTGTATTAAGATAATTATTAAATGAAATAATCCATTCATTTATATGATGTGGCAATAGAGGTTCCATTTTTGCAAGTAATGATTTAGGTATATCAATATTTGCTTTCATAGGGATAGTTATCCAATTAAATACATTATACAAAGAAGGAATAACTAAAGTGATATTATCTAAGAAATTTAGGTCTAATCTTTTTTTAATATATGGAACAACTTCATTTTGCAAAGTTTCCTCAAATGAATCATAAGCTTCTAAAAAAGCAAATGGTTGAAAGTTTGCTTTGATTGAACCAAAGTTCTTAATATGTATTGTATCTAAATCTGTTTTTTCATTATCCAATTCAATATATTTAGTTTCTAATAGATCTGGAAATACAATTACATTTTTTCGTGATAAATTTATTCTTGATAATAAACTCATATATATCCCTCCTAACTAATGATATATTCCTATCTAATATTCAATATTATAATACATAATATCAATTTAATATACTCAACTCTTTTTATTTTATAGAACCAGTATAATGTAAATGTAAACATAATATAAAAAATCGATTCCTATTAATGATATTAATCATATTAAAGTTGAAAATATATTTTGAAATGGAGATTCTCTAATCTCTATATCCTATTATGATTTTGTTTGAAAACAAACATATTTATAAATAAAACTTATTTCCTAAAATTATGGCAGAATCAACAATTTGGACTGAAAAATATAGACCAAAATTATTCGAACAAGTAAAAGGTCAACAACATGTAGTCAAAAGAGTAAAAGCTTTTGTTGAGCAAAAGAATATGCCTCATCTTCTTTTTGCAGGGCCAGCAGGTATTGGTAAATCAACTATCTCTTTAGTTATTGCAAGAAAATTGTTTGGTGAAACTTGGAGACAGAATTTTTTAGAACTTAATGCAAGTGATGAAAGAGGAATTGATATCA
>CAYWFN010000042.1:0-4333 GCA_964457715.1 uncultured Methanosarcinales archaeon
AACTAATTTCTTAGGAAAGGAATCACATGAAATAAAGATAGATACAAAAAAGAAACCATTTAAGATAATGTTAGTGGGTTTATTTGGTAATGGTAAAACCACAAGCATGGGAAAATTAGGAAAATATTATGCAAAACGTGGTTACAAAGTTGCACTTTTAGGTTTGGATATTCATAGGCCTGCAGCAATGGACCAATTAGAACAAATTGCAAAAGCAGATAATTTAAAGTATTTCATAGATAGAAATGAAAAAGATGTAATAAAAATATATGACAAATTCAAAGATCAATTTTCTAAATTTGATATTTTATTAATAGATACAGCAGGAAGAGATGCATTAAGTGATGATTTAATTGAAGAATTAAACAAACTAAATAATCATGCACAACCTGATGAAAGAATACTTGTGATGAGTGCTGATATTGGTCAAGCTGCAAAAGATCAAGCACAAAAGTTTCATGATACTTGTAATGTAACTGGTGTTATGATAACAAGGTTAGATGGTACAGCAAAAGGTGGCGGTGCTTTAACAGCATGTTCAGTAACAAATGCTCCTGTTAAATTTATTGGTATTGGAGAGAAAATAGATGACATAGATGTTTTTGAACCAGAAAGATTTGTTGGTAAATTATTAGGCATGGGTGATTTGAAAGCTTTATTAGAAAAAGCTAAAGAAGTTATTACAGAAGAAGATGCTAAAGATTTAGGTAAAAAGTTCATTAAAGGTGAATTTAATCTTATTGACCTTTATGAACAAATGCAAGCAGTAAATAAGATGGGGCCTTTAGGCAAGATTATGGATCTGATCCCTGGGTTTGGAAACCTTAACTTACCAAAGGATATGTTAAAAGTTCAAGAGAGTAAATTAAAGAAATGGCGTTTTATTATGGATTCTTTTACAAAACAGGAACTAGAAGATCCTAGTGTTATGAGTTCAACAAGAATTGAAAGAGTAGCAAAAGGTGCAGGTTGCAGTATTAGTGAAGTAAGAGAATTATTAAAACAGTATAGACAAAGCAAAAAAATGATGAAAATGTTTAAAGGTGCTGGTTCAGGTAAATCTGAAAAAAAAATGCAACAAATGATGAAAAGGTTCCAAGGAGCAGGCAAAGGTATGTTTAAATTTAAATAAATTCTATATCTTTTAATGAATTAGTTTTTTCTTCAGCAATTCTTCTAAATTCTTCATAAGAAATAAATTCTATTGGGTCAAACTCTTTAACCATTCTTCTTAATTTATCTAAATCTTCTATTTTTGCATGAACATTTAATTCTTTTACAGCATTTTCAAAATTAGTTCCAGCTTTTTCTATATTCAGTTTAATATCTTTGATTTCAGTTCTTATACTGCCTAATTGTTGATTAAGAACATTGATTTCATTATTAATTATTTCCATATGTTTAGTAGTTTTGTTATCTATATCTTGTTCTTTTCTTATTAAAAAACCTAATCTCCTTTTCACAGTATTAATCTCTTCTAAAGGATTAATTTCATGTTGTGGAAATTTTATTTTTTTTTTATGTGTAAACAAAGCCATTTATTTCACCCACCACCATCTACAGTAAATAATTTATTATCTTTACCCACATCAAACAAACCGATTCTAGCACCAGCATCTAACCAGCCATGTGCATAATTAAGAGCAGCAAAAGCAGTTACAACATCACCTTTTTTCTTAAAATATTTAGCATCTGAGTAATATCTTTTTGCCATGTCAAAGAAGTCTTCTGCATTTTCTTTCCATTTGATTGTTTTTTTACTTTTGTTGACAATTTTAACTTTATTTAATGCTCTTTTTGTAACATCAAAGTATTTTTCCAGTTTTTGAGAACTTATTTTTTGTGTCATTATTTCTTAGGATTCATATTTGATATTGGACGTCTTATTTCTTTAAGTTGTTTGTATAATTTTGCAATTTTTGATCTTGTATCTTTTATAATTACTATGCCAGCACTTATATTGTTAATTTTTCCTTTAAATTTACTTTTACCTCCTTTTGTAGTTAGGTTTGAATCTATATTTGCACTTAGTTCTGTTTTGTAATCCTCAATGTATTTTTTAAGATGTTCCATTCTTTGTTTATATTCATTAGATATTTTTTTTAACCCCTGACAAACATCAATAAACCTCTTTATTACTGTTTTCTTATCTTTACTAAGATTTTCAACTCCAGTTCCTTTACTTCCTAATGTTAAAACTTTATTTAATATATTATCTAATCCAGAAAATATATTAATTGAATTATCAATATGAACTGCTATATATCCTAATTGTTTTTCTTTCTTAATCATTTCTGACAGTTTTTCTTTTTTAACTAAACTTATAAATTTATTAGTAGATTTAATTATTTTTTTAGTGGACTTTGATATTTTTGGCATCTCTAACCATACTACTGTAAATATTTCTTTAATATCTTTGATAAACCCATAATCTTTTTTATCTTCTATTTGTTCTTTTTTTGTAATCTTAATTATTTTTTGTCCTTGTTTTCTCCATTTATCAAATTCCTTGTTTAATGCAGTCATAATTTGTTTTGAATTCTTAACATTGCTTATTAATCCTAAAACTTCTCCTTTACTAGGCATTACTTTGTTAAGTTTATCATTTGCTTTTTTAGATTCATTGATTTCTTTTAGTGTGTTATTTATTCCTTCAATTACCTTATCTACATCTGATTTCTGTGTTATATTTTTTAAAGCTGTATCTACTTGGACTGTAGCTGTCTGAACTGCATGCCCTCCTTTTTTGATTTCACTATCTGCTTCAGTTATCGCTTCAGTGTCCATATCTTTTAATTTTGCAACATTATCTTTATCCTTATTTTCTAATTTTTTTACATACTCTTTTATTTGATTAAATATCTGCTGCATTTCTTTAATCATTTTTTGACCAGCTGTACGGTCTTCTGGATTTCTGAATTGATCTACTTGTCCACCTAAATTTCTTAATGCTTCTTCTTCTTCATTAATATCTACTCTCATTTCATAAATTACTCTATGAAGATCTGCATAATTTCTATTAATATTTTCAATAGATTCTACAGTTCTTTGCCCCATATCTCTTGCTAATTGTAATGCTTGATCTTGATTATCTCTTAAATTTGTGTTAATATATTCTCTAAGTGTATCAGCATATTGTTGTGTTTGGTTTGCAGCTTGTGGAGCATTATTAGGACCAGCAGAATTAGCTTCTCTTACTTGTTCCACAATTGCAGGTATGCTTTGATCAAGCATATTTTGCCAAACACCTTCAAACCCTCCAATTTGTTCTCTAATACCAGCTAATCCTTGTTCATAATTTTCAATGTTCCCACCTAATTGATTCAAACCTTCTGTTAAAGTATTATGTCCTTCTTGTAATTCATTCATTCTATTATTAATCTGTTCACTTATTTGATTCATTCGATTTTCTGTTGCTGCAGCATCAGCTCCTGCAGTGCCTCTTAATTTTAATTTACTAAATAACCAAAATAGGGAATATACAAAAAGAATAATTAAAGCTACATATAACCAGGCACCTATTATTTCAAATAAATCTCCAAATATTTTTGAAATAGAATCTTTAAAAATTCTTAAACCAAATAATTGTTTTAATATGACTATAATAAAAACAGCAGATAAAATACCTGTAAATATCTTTTTCCAAGTACCTTCTTCTGCATCATTGCCTGCTTTATTTGCTCCTTTTCTTAAAAGAATCCATAAATAATACCATCCAATTATTCCTGACAATAATGCTAGATAACCTCCAACACTAAGTATATTTTTACCTCTTTGATATTCTAACATAACTAAACTAAAAGAAAAAACAATACTTAGTACTATTGCTAATGCTTTTGCTTGCTTTCCTTCAAATCTTTCTTTTAATTTCTTATTATAAAAAACAGCAAAGAAAACCCAGAAATATACAAAAAAGTCAAAGAAATAAGGATTCTTTAGATACATCTGTATAAATCTACTAAATAATGCAAGTCTTGCCATTATTTTTATTATTTTAATTTACTTTATATATATAATTTGTGTAATAACTTCTGAGTAGTTCTCAAAAAAATATCTCTAAGCCAAAAATACAAAAAAACAAGTAAAATTTCAAAACATTTAAATACTTATTAAATATAAATTATATTATAATAAAATATAAAAGGTGATATTATGTTTAATAAAAAAGCATTTGTTTGGTTATTATTTAAAAAAGAAATGATTTTTTTAGTTATAGGTTTAGTTTTGGGATTATTGATAATGTATCTTATTGCAGCTGATATAGTTCCTGTTGGACTAAATATTTGTAAATAAGATGATAAACAAATTAATTAAAAAAAGAACATTTGGACTA
>CAYWFN010000042.1:4359-6605 GCA_964457715.1 uncultured Methanosarcinales archaeon
GGTATTTATTCAATTTTACAATTATTAGAAATACGTTTTCCAACAGAAGTTGATGGGAACATTTTACTTTGGATTACTTCAATAGGTTGTTTAATAGCAGGATTTCTAATTATGTTTAAAAGAAAATCTATTTAATTTCAACTTTTGTTCCTAATGATTGACCAGGCATACCCTTTTCAAATATGACTCTAATATTTCCTTTATTACCATGAGAAGAAGCTATTTTGCCTTTAATTTCTTTACCTGCTGGAGATTTCCATGACACTTCTTTACCAACTAATTCAGTAGCTTTATCTTTAGAATCAACACCTTCTATATGTATAACTAGGTGAGTTGGTTTATAATGATGTCTCCCCCTTCTAAAATTTACTATTGTAGCTTTCATAATATATATGAGAAATAATGTCCATTTATAAATTTATCGCAATACAATGAATTTATACTCCTAAATCTATTTTATCTTAAGCTTTTTCTTTTGTTTTAATCAAATTACACTTTAAATTATTACTTATGACCAGGTTTCTTTTTTTTCCATAATTAGAACTTATTTCAATTAATTCTTCTATTGTTTTATTCCAAGGTATTACTTCAATTGGATCATCAATCTTTAGTCTATGTTTAACAAACTCTGAAACATAAACCTCATTGTTGTTTATTATTAACCAATCAGTTTTACAAGGTTTAAACTCTAAAGGATGTATAGAATTAGCTTCTTTATCTGGATCAAGAATTTCTTCAAATTCTTTGTATCTTCTAATATAAGAATTTGTTTTTCTGATTCTTTCACAGATTTCATTATAAACCCAAATGTTTTCTTTGATTTTAATTATCACGCTTCCTAAATTAAATAATTTGAATATAACTTGTTCATATTGTTCTGTATTTTTATTTAATACATACTCTTTTATTTCTTCTAAATAACCATCTATCGCCATTTTATCTATTCCATTTAATTTTTGATTATATCTATTTAATTTACTTGTTAATTCTCCTAATAATGATCCAAAATAACAATTTACTGCAGTTATTGCTCCTATACAAAAGCTATATGATTGACTATTTAACATTGGATAAGTAAGAATAGATACAGATAAAGAACCAATTCCAGAAAATGTTGCAGGAATTCTATTAGAAGTATTTTCTTCTGGTATAATTTCTATTCCTTTTATTAAATTCTCAATTGTATAATGTTCTTTAAAGAATTTATATTCATCAGTAAAATTCTTTTTCTTATCTTTAACTACACCTACACATAACCCTGCTATGCTTGAAAGAATTCCTGTACCTAATACTGTATAAATCATAGTTTATAGTATGTAGAATTTGTTTATAAACTTATTCGCATAATTTCTTTAATTTCGCAAATTCTTCATCAACATGCTTTTGTATCTTTTCAATAATGTGTTTATTCTCTGGCTTAAACAAATGCCTAAACCTGCCTTGTGGCTTAAGCCATTCTTCAATTGGCTTTTTCTTTGATGGTTCATAATTTAGTTTATATTTACCATCTATTACTTCATACAAAGGCCAGAAATTAGTTTCAACACCAAGCTTTGCAATTTTAATTGCAGAATTAGTTGCAATCTTCCAACCAGGAACACATGGTGATAATACATTTATGAATGTTGGTCCATCTGTGTTAAGTGCCTTTTCTGCTTTATTATATAAATCAATTAAATTATGTGGAGATGCTTGTGCAGCATATTTAACATTGTGTGCAACAATTATTTTTGTAATATCTTTTCTAAATTTTTCTTTACCAGGATGTATTTTTCCAGCAGGTGTTGTTGTAGTTGCAGCTCCATATGGTGTTGCTGAACTTCTTTGAATTCCTGTGTTCATATAAGCTTCATTATCATAAAGGACATATAAAAACTTATGACCACGCTCCAAAGCACCACTCAAACTCTGTAGACCTATATCATATGTTCCTCCATCACCACCAAATGCAATGAATTTAATTTTTTTATCTTTAGGTATCTTACCAGTTCTTTGCAATGCTTTGTAAGCAGCTTCAACTCCTGATATAGTTGCAGCTGCATTTTCAAATGCATTATGTATCCATGGAATTTTCCAAGAAGTATAAGGATATATTGTAGATGTTACTTCTAAACAACTAGTTGCATTACTAGCAACAACATCTTCTTTTGCTGCTGCTAACACAGTTCTAACTATGATTGGGAATGCACATCCAGAGCATGATCTATGTCCGGGTGCAAACTTTACATTGTCTTGTTTTAGTTGAG
>CAYWFN010000043.1:0-733 GCA_964457715.1 uncultured Methanosarcinales archaeon
TTATGATATGGACAGACCATCACCAACAAATTGTGGATTTAAGATGATGAGAACAAGTGAAAAAAGATTAATGGAATTCGCAGACTATGTTTCTATAAATACAGGCATTGAAGTTAATGTTTTAAGATCAAAAAAAAGCAGAGGAATACACCCTTTAGTCAAAGATTTATATTCATTTTAGAAAAATCAAAATCCATCAATACAACCTCAACAAACGAATCCAAAACAATTTAAACTTCTGCCAACCACTTAAATTACTCAGTTTTATATTAATCTTTTGTTCCTCAACAAACTTATTTCCTTCTTTATCCTCATAATAAACAAACACATTAATATTATTATTGCCAGACTTAAGCCTATTTGAAGATATATCTTTAAAATTCATATAAATATTGGTTTTAGTAATATCTATTTCTTGTTTTCTTGAAATCCTCCCAGATTTTAAAACAAATTTAATATTTTCAGGATCTGAAAAAGAAACTTTATTTATTTCTACATTAATATCAAAATCTTTATCATAACCTATAGATTCAGGAAAATCTATATTAGTTATTTCCAACTTAGGCTCATCAAGCAAAACATATTTCACATCTTCTTTTCTAAATACTTCATTATTTCTTAATGTAACTGATATTTCCTTGTTTCCATATTCTTCAGAATTGTCAAAGAACTCAAACATATATTCATACTTCTGAGTTATACCCAAATTAAAATCAACACAATCATCTTTTAA
>CAYWFN010000043.1:743-3999 GCA_964457715.1 uncultured Methanosarcinales archaeon
TGCTTCTTCTTGTTCTGATTCAACTGGAAATATATCTTTTAAACATAATCCTAAATCTTTTAAATAAACATTACCAAGATTATGGACATTACAAACTATAACACCCTGCTCTTTAGAAAATAAAGAATTCTCAGCAATACTACAACTAAAATCAACTTCAGTAGAATACACTTTATCTTTTTCTTCCTGATTTTGTTCAACTATCTCATCAATATCTTGTTTTGTAAATATAGGATCACTTTTTCTTGATCTAAATTCAGTTTCAAAAGAATCATCACTTAAAGAAGTTCCTACTAAAATAGGGTAAGTATAAATAACTCTTTCACCAATTTCTTTAGGAGTCTTAACAATAAAACCAACTAATTTTTCTTCATAAGGTTTTAAAGCAAAAACTTTAGAATCAACATAAGAATCTAATTCTTCAGGTTTTGATAATAATAAATCAACAGCAATATACTGATCTTTTTTGTTTTTAATTAAAACATTAATAAGATTGTATGAATCAGGTCCAATATTATTTTTTTCTGGATAAATTTCTAAATCAATCAAATTCAAAGGATTGTATTTATAATCAAGTATTTCTGTTTTCATATCCAATTCACCAGTCTCAAGATTATAACCATACCCTTTCCACATATATGAAACAGAAGATTTATTTGAACCAACAGAATCACCAAGTTTAATATGAGATGAATCAATATAACCATACTGACCATATGTAACATCAAAAGGAATCCAACCATAATCAGGAAAATAAACTTCTGCCCAAGCATGAGGAATAAAATCATTATATTGTTCAAGATTAGAATAAGAAACACCATATGAGTATCTACTAGGGATATTTAATGACCTTAACATTGAAAGAAACAATATAGTAATTTCATCACAAACACCTTCTCTATTTTCTAAAACCCAAACAGCATCTTTAGTTGAATCAGCAGTCAATGTGTTAAGATCATATTCTATATTTTTATTAATCCAATCAGCTATCTTAACAACCGCTAAATACAAATCATCCTCACCTTGAACAATTTCAGAAGCTTGATTAATTATTAGATGATCATTTGATTTAATTGTATCAGTTTGAACTAAATAAGTTTTAATATCATGCCCAAATTCAGAACCTTTTAAAGGAAAGTGTATTTTTTTATCAATTTCTAAAATTTGATTATTTGTTTTAATTCTTGATTTAGCAGAATAATCAATATTTTCTTTACCAAGACCTTTCCAATTAAATACAAAAGAATCAGGAGTCTCTTTACCATTTGAAGAAATATCTGTTGAAATTACTTCTTGTTGAAAATTTTCAACAGGTTTTAGTTTTACTTCAATATCAACTTCACTGATTTTGTAACTAGAATCTGTAACATCTATTGAAAATGAAGAAGAAACTTCAAAATCAGAAGTTAAGATTATATTTTCAGCACCTAATGATTTAAATTCATCTAAATCTACATCAGCATAAACAGGAATAACTAAAAAAACTGCTAAAAAAAACATAAATATTATCTTACACCTCATATTAATAATGTATTTTCCTTTATATATAAAGGTTTCTTAGTACAGAACTAGTGCAACTCTCGCCAATTAGGCCAGTGATCCAGGGTTCAAATCGTCAGAAGTCATTGGTGCTTTATTTGAGTTTATATATCTTAAAGCAGGTGAACGTGGGAGTTGCACTAGTATACTAAAAAGAGAATTGTCATCAACATATAACAAAAAAATATACAAAAGCTTTATTTATACCAAAATTCTCCACAAATAAATCAAACAGGGGAGGTAGATTTTTATGGAAGAACAAACTGAAATTCGAACAAAAAAAATAAGAAAAATAAGGTATGGTAGAATACTCTTTATTATTCTAATAATTCTAATAATAGTTTTTGGTGCATACAATTTAACAAGTTCAAAAAAAAGAGATAAGAACATGGCTGCAACAATTGGCACAGAAACAATCACTATTAGTGAACTAAATGAAAAATATGATCAACTGCCTGATTTAATGAAAGCATTTAAACCAAAATCTCAAACATTAACAGAAATAATAAATGAAAAATTATTATTAAAAAAAGTTAAAGAATATAGTATAACAGTAAACCAAACACAAGTAGAAAATAGAATAAATGAAATAAAACAAACAAATAATCTTAATGATTCAGATTTTGAACAAAAAGTTAAAGAAATAGGTTTTACTATAGAAGAATACACAAATCAAACAAAAAATTTACTTTTGATTGAAACATACCTTGAAAAAGAATTATTCAAAGATCTAGAAGTTAGTGATGAAGATATACAAACACAATATGACAATAACCCAGACTTATACACTATAACTGATCAACTTACAGTATCACACATATTAATATCAAATACTATAAGAAGTGATGAAGATGCACAAATAATTATTTCTACAATCAAAGAAAGAGTAGGTATAGATAATTTCACTGACATGGTTATGGAATATTCAGAAGATCCTTCTAAAGTACAAAACAATGGGTTATTAAAATTTACAAAAGGACAAATGGTTCCAGAATTTGAACAAGCTGCATTTGAATTAGAAATTGAACAAGTTTCTCAACCAGTAAAAACAGCATATGGTTATCATCTTATTAAATTACATGATAGGATAGATGGAGAGAAATTATTAGAATTTGATGAAGTAAAAGATCATATTAAAAAAGAACTTCAATATGAAAAAGAAACACAGAAAATAATAGACCACATAGAAGAACTTAAAAAAGAATATAATGTAAAAATATATTATAAAGATGAGCAATAATCGGAAGATTTCCGAACGAAATAACAAATAACTTTATATACATCCATATATAAATATTATAATATTAAATATAAGGAGGTATATAAAATGGATAAAAAAATAATATTATTAAGCATTTTAAAGAAGAAATGTTCGCAAATGAGGAAATACAAGCAAAACTAATAGATGCTAACTCCAATCTGAAATCATATTCTATGGACATGAAAGTTGATACAGATATGAAGATGGTTGGTGAAAACTCGTTAGGTGAAACAATGAGAGAAGAACTTGAAATGATAATGGATTTTAGTGGAGATATTGATATAGAAAATAAAAAAATGGGTTTAGAAGGTACAGCAGAAGTGTCAATGTTAGGAGAAAATATAGAAATGGGTATGAAAATATACATAATTGATAACTACCAATATACTGCTACAATTATGGAAGAATTACCTGAGGGAATATGGATGAAAGAGAAAATAGAACAAGATATGTGGG
>CAYWFN010000043.1:4048-6577 GCA_964457715.1 uncultured Methanosarcinales archaeon
AGTGGATCAATAAAGGTTTTAGATGATGAAACAATTAATGGTAAATCATTCTATGTTGTAAAAGTAAACCCAGATTTAAAAAAATTAGTTGAAATGACTTTAGAAGAACAAGAAAAATCTAATTTATATAATGAAGATCTTGATTTTGAAGATATAATAAGAAAATATGAAGCAACTATATGGGTTAACAAAGATACTTATGTAATTGAAAAAGAGATAATTAATATGAGAATGGTAATGACTCCAGAAAATATTGGAGAAGAATCTGATGGATTAGCTGAATTAGATATGGATATGACTATAGAAGCAAAGATGTTTGATTTTAATAAAGCAATGACTATTGAATTACCAACAGGAGCAGAAGACGCAATGGACATAACTGAATTAGAAGGATTATATTAATTTTTATTTTTTTTCTTTTATTATTTCTAAATTAAAAAAATAAAATAAAAAAAGAATTTATAAATCAAAAATCTTAGATTTTTGAAAGTAAAAACCAAAGTTTTTACAAATCATTTAAAACTACTAAATTAATCTTTGTTTCTCTTTGATTTACTCTTGAATCCATAGCAACAACAAATTTTATGTTTTGATTTTTCTCAATTGATTTAACTAAATTTCTATCAATACTACCATCAAATACAACAGCATAAACATTTGTTCCTAGATTATTGATTGTAGATGAAATTTCTGAAATTGGAACTTTACCAAGTATATTCAATTTTTCATCAAGCACATAACCTCCCCTTGTTCCTATAAGATCTTCTAACATTTGTTTAAATGATTGTTTTTGTTTATCATCTAAAGTTATCTTTGCAACATTAGGTGCTGACTGTGATCTTTGTTGGTAAGAATGTCTTTGATAACCAGACTTTTGATAAGTTCTTCTTTCTGGTTTTCTGTATTGCTGTTTTTTATGACCATTCATAGATTCTGTAGTTGCATCAAGATTAAATTCCATTTTTGCTTGTTCAGGTGCAACTTTGCTTCTTAATGCTTTATGAATCTCTTTCTTAGTTATTTCTTCAACTTCTTTACCATCTGGTGCTTTTGTTACAAAATCAATATCAGCAACATTCATGATTTCTTTGATTATTAGATTTCCACCACGATCACCATCTGTAAATACTGTAACTATTTTTTCTTTACAAAGATTGATTATTGTTTCAGGTATTGAAGTACCATTTATAGCAATAGCATTCTTAAATCCATGTTTTAATAGATTAAGAACATCTGCTCTACCTTCAACAACAATTATTTCATCACCATCTACTACATTTGGACCAGCTGGTAACCTATCTTTACCATATTCTTGTATTTCCATAACTCTTACACTATAAGCTACTTCATCTGCTAACTCTTGTGAATCTGGCATAACTTTATCCATCAAATTCTTTAATAATTGCTTAGCTCTATCAACAACAAATTGTCTTTTGCTAACCCTAACATCTTCAATATTACCTACTTGAATCTTAGCATTGCAAGGTCCAATTCTTTGTATAATTTCTAAAGAAGCAGCTACTATAGCTGTTTCAGCTTTATCTAATGAACTTGGTATAAGTATAGTACCATTTGTTTTACCTGATCTTGTTTCAGCTGTTACTTCAATTCTTCCAATTCTACCTGATCTTTGAAGTTCTCTAAGCTCTAAATCTGCTCCTAATAGACCTTCTGTTTGACCAAATATTGCTCCTATTACATCTGGTTTATCTACAACCCCTTCAATTTGAATAGTAGCATGAACTATATATTTTGCACTTACTGGGCTTATTTTTCCCATTTTTATCATTCCTCCATTTGATGTGGAAAGCGCCTGTTAAGGCCAGTGAGCACAGATCTTTACTATCAGGGCTTTTCATTCGAAATTATATCCCATGAAAAGTGCGAACGTGCTTTCCACTTCTATTGTTTTAAATAGAAAAAGTATTTATCTTCAATATATACATTTAATGATTGAATGAACATGAATATTACCTTTTCTATTTGTGTTTTACTATTAAGAACAAGTCTTTTAACCTAAATTTCTAGCTTTTTTCAGCTCTTTTTTACATTTGAATTAATGAATAAAGGATAATTAAAGGTTGTTTTGTCTTGTTCTTTATATTTAAAGCCTATTTTGGCCTCTTTTGTTTTTTTTAATTGTAATTTGTGATTTGATAAGCGTAAAAAAGTTGTTGCCTGAAACACTAACTCCCAAGTTTCATTGCACGCATATTGCGTAAGCTCCGTTGAGCACTCTCATGCCAGGCTGTATTATGCAAGAGTATCTTTAAGTCACAGCCATTCTTTAATGAACAACTCCTAAAAGGACCCATTTGCATAAATTATGCGTAATTATAAGGTAGTTTGAATTGGTTAATAAATCTTTTGTTTCTACAGAGGATTTTAGTCACTTTAAAGTGACAATTAATAGAAAGATTTAAATATAGGTTTTTACTGCTTTTTTATATATAATAAGGAGGTAAATGAAAAATGGTTGATATGATTTTATATACAAAAGGAATTGATAATGCAATAAAAGAGGAATTT
>CAYWFN010000044.1:0-6377 GCA_964457715.1 uncultured Methanosarcinales archaeon
AAACTCTCACACCATATTCATTTGCAACAATATGTGCTGCTCCTTCTTTAGAAAGATAGCCTGCTAATGCTTGCATTTTTGTATCTATTTTTTGATTTATCTCTTCTACTGATAAATTTGTTTTTTGTTTAATTTTATCAATGATATCATTGATTGGAATTTTTATCATTTTTTATTTCACCTATTTTAGTTATATATTTTGCAATTTTGATATGTCAGAATATCACCATTCTATTGGTTGTTGGTATTCTGAGCATGATCAAGAACTACAGTTCTTGACAGATTTATATAGTTTTCTGTAGTAGATTAGATGTTTTGTATAGAATAAATATAATATAGAGTGAATATGGTATTATATTGAGTGTTTAATATTATGTGTTTAAATTACTGTTTCTGATCTTAGTATTTCAGGATTTATTTCTTTAAGCATATTTCCATGTTTGTCTTTACCAATGATTGCATAATAATAAGTTCCTGGAAGAGTAGGTATATCTTTGTAACTATATTCATTTTTATTTATTATTTGTATAAGATTTGCTTCATTTATATTTGAAAAGGGAATATTATTTCTATAAATATGGTATTCTTTAATTTCTAATATTTTTTTTTCATTCTTGTCAAGATTTCTCCAAGTAATTCCAATTTCTTTTCCATTAGAGAAAATCCCTATGTCTACTCCTTTATCTGTTATTTCTGGTGGAGGAGCATTATCTGGAATATACAGTGCAAAATCAATATCTGGATTATCTAATAATGCAAATCCATTATTAGTTCTATAACAAAAGTTAATTTTTCTTTGTTCATAGAAATCTTCTGGAATAGTGGTTATTTCTTTATCACATGTTCCTATTTCTATGCTTTCTTCTATTTCTTTGTTTTGTTCTTGTATACATTCTTCAATATAGTACTCATTTTTACAATTTTCTAATACTAAGTCTGTGAATCTTGTTGCATTTCTATAATCATTAAAATTATAGTCTATTATTAATGAAAATGAAGGTTTAAATGAATAATAACTTTTTAATTCTTGTTTATTATTATCTTTGTTTATTGATTTAATTTCTGCAAATCCTAATGTCTTGCATTCTCTTGCTAAATTTGGGTTGTTTTTTGAGATTATATTGTCTTGATATTTATTTTTGCAAGTTTTTGCTTCAGAATTAATAGATATTGATTCAATTCTTTCATTTGTAAAATAACATAAAGGACTTTTTCCTGTTCTTGATTTTGTTGTATCTTCTTCTTTGTCATAAATATAAAATCCAAGCATTGGTTGATCCGCATTACCAGTATTCCCTGACAATCCAATTATTTCTCCTTCATTAACAGTATCTCCAATTTTTGTGTTTATTTGTGAAAGATATGTATATTTTGTGAATATATTATTTTCATGCTTAATAATTATTTGATTTCCTAATGGCAAATCACACATCTCTATAGTACAATCATCTTTAATATAATATATTTCTCCATGTGCAGAAGCAACAACTGCTGTATTTGTTTCTGCATAGATTTTTAGTCCATCATTAAAACCACTTAAATAACTATAACAATCTAAAATGTTTTTTATAGAAGATTGTACAGGCCATTGAAATTTATATTTATCATGATATGTGATCTCTAATTCTTGTTCTTGTTCAGAAATTTCATTTCCTTGAAAATCTAGTATTTTTGCTTTTTTTGCTTTTCCATTTATTTTTATTTTTATATTATTTTTGTTATCTAAAGTTGTTGTTTGAATTTCTTTTATTTCAAATTCATGATTATCTAGTTTAAAATTTTTTTCATCTAATAAATTCTCAAATTCTCCACTATATATACTTACTAAATTTCTAATTAAATTTGTGAAATCATTATTTTCTATAGGATAACATTTCGCTTCTTTATTTTTTGTTTTTTCAATAGTCCATAGATTTTGATTATTGAATTTTCCACATGTACTTTCTTTTAATCCTCCTAATTTATTTAGATTAATTATACTCTGTTCAGAGCTTAGCTCAGCAGGTCTATCTAAATTATAAAGCAATTTTTCAGAATATTGATAAATATTGATTATTTCCGATGATTTTGCACCTATTGTCTTTGGTAAATTATCTTGTTTTTGATTAATTATTATTAATGCAGATGTTAATGCAGCAAATGCAATTAGAACTAAGATGATATCGTAAATCAATGCTTTTTTGTTTGTTTTTGTTTTTTTAAATATCATTTTTTTGTTTTAGATTTACAAACCCATACAATGATATAATCTGTATTAATTATGTCTTTAACTTCTTTATCTTGTAATTGTAATCTATTTCCTGAACAAATTTGGTTTTCTTTATAATAATTAAAATCACCATATTTCATTTGTTCTTTTTGGGGAATATATTTGTTATTTATTAAGAGATTTTTAGAAATTGCCTCAAGTTCAATCATTTCATTTTCGGGATAATATCCTACTTTGACCCATACTTCAGGGATGTTTTCAAATATCCTTTTTGTTTCTTTTTTTAGAAACTTACATTTTTCAGATTCTGAGATCATCTCTTTTTTAGGGTCTATATCATTTAAACATTTTTTTTCATTACCTTCATTTAAATCTCTTATCAAATCTTGTTCTAGATCAATTATTAAATCCCCAATAGTCATTTTTTGGTTTGAATAATTTATTTCTGTTTTTAAATAGGAGGTAACTAAATTATTAACACAAAGATCTTCTATATTAGCTGTAATATATTCTTTTTCTTCAACTTCTTGAAATTTTAATAAGATGAAAAATACTATTAAGATAAACACAAATGCTAGAACTGAATAAATAAATACTAATGGCCCGCCTAATGAAGATTGTTTATTTTTCTTTGTTTTTTTGAATAGATTTTGTTTCATTTTATTCATTTGGTACTACCACTTCTATGGTAATTCTTCCAGGATATTTTTCATAATTATACATTATGGTCACAGGTATTATTTCTTTGTTTAAAGTTGAGCCTCCAGGTCCTTCTAGCTTATTTAATGGTTCCAGAAGTTCAAATAATTGTTTATTATAGTAAATTTCTTTTTTATCTAAATCATAATTTTCAATGTGATATGTAATTCTTGCTGCAAATTTATTATTATTTTCACCAAAATAAATATATTCATTTATTTTTTCTTCTGTTTTATTTAGATCTGAAATATCTATTATTAGAGGGTATACCCTATTAATCTCTTTATCATAATAAGAAATTCCATGTTCTGAAAAGAGAAATACTTGTGAATATACTTTAGTACTAGCTTCTGAGATATTAATGTCTGTTAAAACAAATGCTCCTATCATAAATATAATAGAGAATACTACAATCACAGTAAATGGAATCTTTGTTATATATTCCATTACATTTTGACTGATTTGGGATATTTTTTTATTGAATATTTTCATTTTATTTTTTATCCTTGTTTTATTTCTATTAGTTTATTTTTTTCTTTTTCAAATATAATATTATTAGGGGAATTTATAATAGCTATGTATGGTTCTTTATCTGATATGAAACCATAACTTGTTTTATATGATGAGGAAATATCAGAAACTAATACTTTGTTTTCATTAAATTCATAATTAAAGTCTGATAATTTAGTTTTCCCATCTAATGAATAAACATAATATATCTCTCCTGGAGCAGAATTAATTGCTGTTGTTGTTAAAGCAATATCTTTTGATAAATAATTTTTTTCAAGCAAGGTATTTTCTTTAGCAGAAATCAATTTATCTATTATAGCTGTGCTTATTATTGCAATTAATAAGATCTCTAATAGAATAAACCAAACCATATAAGCTGCAGCTTTTTTACTAAAAATCCCTCTTTTTTTCATTTTTATATTATTTAGAGTTTGTTAGTATTTAAAATTAATGTTTAATTTTGCAATTTTTATATATATATATAATTAAGCATAATAATTATTATAAGCTTTACATTATTCCTAAGTATAAAATGTCTTTGGTTGAATTAGTGTCTATTTGTTTAAGTAAAATTAAGAATAATGTAAATCCAAAATTAGTTAATTGTTCTTTGTTATTAGCCTTTGGTTATTTTTCTCTTTTAGGTGGCTCTGCTTTTGCAAAGTCTATTAGTGGAAAAATTTATTTTAATACTTTACAAACAGAACAAAAATACCAACCTGTTAAAACTAAACTTGAATTGATTTCTAGAAAACGTTTAGGTATTAAAGCAAAGAAAAATAAAGATGTAATTTCTAATAAAACTGGATTCTTTTTTCATGAGTTTAAATCTATTGAGGATATTCTTTATAATGATCTGCCACCAAAAACAAGGTATTATAGACCTGGTTATTTTGATATTAAACATGAATTTGATGGGATTGTTAGGAAGTATAAGATTCCAATAACTTATGATAAAACTGATTGGAATAATAATAGAAACATCACTCAATTAATATTTCTTTACAAAACAAAGCATTGGGATAAGGGGAATCTTTGGTTTACTTTAACTTCTAGAGAAAAAATAGATCAATCAAGAGAACCTATTATTTTAGTAGGTGGTTTACATAATGTTAATAAAGAGTTTGGTGAAATGGAAGGACATTTATATGAAAAAGGTTATCAAGTTTATGAACTTAATTATCCTTCTGATCAAGATATTAGATTAAATGCTTGGTTGTTTAAAGATGCGTTAGATGTAGTTAAAAAAATATCCGGAAGGGAAAAAATAGATGTTGTTACTCATAGTACTGGTGGGATTATTGTTAGAACATATATACAATCTAAAGGTCTTTATCAAAAAGATTTTAATACATATTTAAAAGATAATCTAATTGTTTATTATGATAATGATGTGAATAGATTAATCCTTCTTGCCCCACCAAATTATGGTAGTTATCAAGCAAATAGAGTTGTTTTTGAAAAATATTATGGTTTTTTTGAAAAATTCTTTAGAGGTTTTAATCCAAATGCTCCTACTTATAAACAATTGTGTTTAGGTAATAAATTTTTATATGATCTTAATATAGATTTTGTTGTTAATTTTGAAAAATATGAATCAATACCTATATTAATTATTGCTGGAAAAAAATCTAAAATTTTTAAAGGGTCTAGTAAGATTTTACCAGAATCTAAACCTGGTCAAGGTGATGGTTTTGTTTCTGTGTGTAGTACTTTTCTTCCTAATACTTCAAGGGTATTTGTTAATAAGAATCATTCAACAATCAAAGGGACTGGTATTGATTTTGATCCATTAACAGGGATTAAATTCACTTCTTTAAATTATGAAAAATATAATGATGTTTTAGCATTAATTGATTTCTTTTTTAGATTTGATTCTATACTTCCTAATGATTTATGTAAGGGGTATAACATTTCTCATGGAATTAAAAGATTTGATGGATCTTTGATTTTAAAAGTTAATGCTATTGATAATTTTGCATTATCAAAAGATAAAGTTGTTGATGCTAAGGATTATTTTTTATTAGAGCATTTTAAAAAAGGGACTGGTTTAAGTAATCATACTGTTAATACAAATCCAGATATTTATAAGAAAGTTCGTGTTAAATTATATAAAGATTCTAAAGATAAAATTTATTATCATTTTAATAGAGATTATTGCATTGATGATTTGTCTCCTGATTTTGCAGTCTGCATTCCTGCTGGAGAATATTATTTATTAACATATGATAGAAAAAAGATTGATTTACAGACTAGAATAAATAGAAGAGTAGATGGAAGAGATTCAGAATCAAGACCAAAATTGCAAGAGTTTTATGATTATATAACTAAGGAAGTTGTTAAAAGAATAGAAATTAAACATGGGGAATTTACATTAGAAGATATTACTGATATTTCTTTGGAAGATATCAAAGAGGAGACTAAAGATGAAAGTTTAGCTGATAATGTTGGGTTGGTTGAAGAAACAATTGTGAATGAGGTTGTAACTAAAGAATCTATTATGAGGAATAAGATTAGAGAATATTATTCAAAATATTCAGATAGAGAAAAGAAAAGTATTTGTGATAAATATATAATCACTCTTTGTAGAAAGATGCTTAAATATAATGAAATAGAGAATAGAAAAGCAAAGAGTTTTATAGATCTTGTACCAAAATATCTTGATTTTGAACCAATGGATCCTTGGGGCAATTATTATTACTTTGATACAGGTGGCCCTGAAGCTTTAATAGGAACTTGTGGTCCTGATGGAATAAAAAAGACTAAAGATGATATGAATGTTTCTTTTGATCATTGGACAAGTGTTTTTGGAAAATCAAGTAATTATTTTAAATAAAGACTGATTTTATTTATTCCACCAATCATCTGTATTTGTTGTTGGTGTTTCTTCTGAATTACAGAATTCAATGAATTCTTTTGTTTTGTCGTCTTGTAAACTAATGTAAATCTTGTTTTCTTT
>CAYWFN010000045.1:0-6361 GCA_964457715.1 uncultured Methanosarcinales archaeon
TTCAAAGCTTTTTGCCATTCTTTATGATGATGAATAAAAGGATCATTCTTAAGTAAGTCTTTGATTTTTTTAATATCGACTTCTTTTAAAGGGTGTGTAGGAAGTTTATAATTAATTATGTCTTTAGGAGTTATTCCTATAAATTTAGCTTTTGGAACACAAAAAAATTCATTAATATGAGCAGCATTACCAGAACCAACTTTTAATGTTCTATATATTGAACCAAATCCATAAGGATCACCATCTGTAAATACATAAACAGGTATTTTACACATATCACTTAATCTCCTGATAAATCTCCTGCATGCTCTTGTAGGTACACCACCCATTGAGATCAATATGCAATTTGCTTTTTTATAAAAACCATGTTTAACTAATCTTTGAAACATACCAGCTGTTTCAATTGCTAAAACGAATTTAGCTTTTGTTTTGAATTTAAGATGTTCAACAGAACTAGGTAAAGAATATGCACCAGAACCAAATTTAGTGCAATCAATTTTTAATTGTTTTTTTGTTGTAGGGTCAGTATCAATTACTATTAATGCACCTGCAACATCACCACCCTTTTGTTCTGGTATAAATCCAATCTGTTCTCTATTAACCATCATCATTGCTTCAATATCATCCATGACAGTAAATGCTTCAGATTCTTCTTTAAATCTAGCTTCTCCCCAATTTTTTGAAACATAGTATGCTTCTCTTTTTGTTGCAATATCATCTTTTTCAACCAAACTTTTTGATAAACCCATTAATCTTAATGTTTGTGCAAATGTTTTAACAGTTGTTGCAGTAAGAGTCCTTTCTTTCATTTTGCCTAATAATTCAAAATAACCTTGTTTAGGATCATATTTGACATTACTTAATGATCTTAATGGACTTTTTAGAATAGGAGATTTTTTTTTCATGATTTTTTTATATACATTATTAGCTAATAGTTTTATTTCTTTTACAACATCAGTTCCTACAAATTTCTTTTTAATTTTTTTGCTCATCCTTTTCTACCTTTTTTAGTTTTCTTTTTTTTATTATAATCACCCAAACTTGTTTGCCCTTTTTTCTTTTTTTCTTGTTTTGAAGCTTTCACTTTTGACATTTCTTCTTGTTCTATTAATTTTGCGCCAATTTCTTCAACTTTTTTACCAATCTTTGCAAAATCTTCATCATATTCTGGATTAATTATTTGCCCAATCTTTTTCAACTTGCCTCTTTTACTTTCTAATAATTTCTTAAGATTGTCTTCTATTTTCATTTCTTCAGCTTTTTTTAAGTTTAATAATTCTCTTAAAGCATTTGCAACATGAGGGATATATTTTTCAATATAACTTCTTTTTTGTACTTCAGCATGTATTCTTTTCTTTTTATGAATATATGAAGAAAGTTTTCTTCCACATTCTTGTAATGCAAGTCTCATTTCTTTAAGAATAGCAGGATAATGAGCAATTGCTTCTTTACTTTCACTTGTGAATGGAACCCATACAGATGCCATGTGAATTACAATTGTGCATGGTCCTACAGGAATAGATCCTTGTGATTGTGATAAACCATATGGTCTCCAATTTGTTTGAGTAATTGATTTTGTTGAACCACAAGCACTTTTTTGATATAATAAAGGAACTTTATTAGCATATCTGTAAATATTAATTTGGCCATCTGCTTTTTGTTCACCACCATATGCAATTGCAACTTCCATTTGAAAGGGATTGCCTCTATAAACATTTGGAGGTCTTGAACATGCGCAATAAAATTCTGCATTTATTTCTTTTCTTAGTCCTTTTTCTAATAATGTTTCACCAATTGGACTTAGACAGTCAGTAGGTGGGTTGATTATTCTTGTTGCTTTGATTCCATTCATTAATTTTTCTGCCATTTCCCTAGTCACACTTTTTGGTTTTGTATTTGGTAATAAAGCAGCATTTTTGCATATTTCTTTTGCAGTTCCTGAACCCACTCTTGAGAAATCATTTGTTAAAAAACTTTGTAAAGTTCTACTTTCTGTACTTTTGACCATCTTTATAAGAATTCCTAGTTCTACACCATATGGATGGGGTTTTATTTCTTTTGATTCAGTAGGTAATTTTTCAGTTGCTCTTGGAAATATTAATTGTTGTGCTTTTGGATTTGTGTATATAATTGTAACATGAGGATTTGTTATAGCAGTTTGTTTTAGATATTGGTCAATTGATTGTGAACCACCAATATAACTTCCTTCTAGATCTATTTCTATTCTTGTTCCATGATCTTTTTTCCAATCAATATCTTCTTCTTTTACAATCTGAGGTTTATTTGTTCTTGTGTCAATTCTAAGTTCATAATAATGTGCTGGTTTGTTTGGATGAATCTTTGATGTAATTTTTGCAGCTCTACCTGTTGTTAATTGACCATACATTACAGATGCTGAAATACCAATACCTTGCTGCCCTCTTGATTGTCTTAGTCTATGGAATTTGGATCCGTAGAGAAGTTTTGCAAATATTTTTGGGATAGTTTTTTTAAGTATTCCTGGTCCATTATCTTCTACTATTACTTTGAACCTATCATTTTGCATGTCAATAACTTCAATAAGTATTTCTGGCAATATTTTTGCTTCTTCTGTTGCATCTAATGAATTGTCAACAGCTTCTTTAATAGTTGTCATTAATGCTTTTCTTTTATTATCAAAACCAAGCAAATGCCTGTTTTTTTCAAAGAATTCTGCTACAGAAATTTCCTTTTGCTGTGCAGCCATTTCATGCGCTTTTGTTTCAAACTTTTCTACTTTTTTTGCCATTAATAATAAGAAAAAAATAATTGATATATAAATGTTAAGTTTCTTCTAACTCTTTTTGTCTTAATTGCCTTCTTTTGTTTTCTAATTGCCTAAAAATATTCGCATGATTTGAACCTTTTAGTAATGATACAATTGCTTTTCTTGCATTTTGGGAATATTCAATTTTTCCTATGATTCCTATTGTTTTTCCATACACACTAATATAACATTCAGTTAGTTTTTCAATAGTTTTTCTTGATTTTCCTTCTTTGCCTATAACTCTCCCTTTTAATCTTATTACTGAGTTCTTAGATTTTGCATATTCTCCTATATCTACTAATTCAAAAGAATATTCTGGTTTTAATAATAATAATGCAATTTCTGGATTAAAACCTCTTCCAACTGCTCTTATGATTTGTTTTGCTGTGAATATTGTTAATCCATCTTTACCAGTTATGAATACATCCCCTTCTTTAGAATCTATTTCTAATTTTGTGTTTGTGTGCTCTTCTATTTGTTTTTTAATTTCTCCATTTTTACCTATTAAAACTGCTATTCTTTCTTTTGGTATTTTTAACTCGAATATGTAATCTTGCATAATATTGGTAGAAGTAGAGTTGTTTTTTAAATATAACTATTATTTTGTTATTTTATCATAAACCTTTTCTTCATCAACTTTCAATCCTAACCTTTTGAAGTATGTAGATACATTCTTTATATCTCTTTTCAGATATTTATCAGCTTCAGAAGCTCTTAATGTAGTTGCTTGTGAAAAGTCTATGAAATATGGTTTGTTTTTGTGATTAAGAATATTAAATTTTGATAGGTCAGCATGAACTAAACCTTTTTTATATAACTTTTTTATGTTTTTTATGATTTCATCAAAGAATTTTTTCTTACTCCTAACATAACCATCTTTTAGCATAGGTGCTGGATCTTTATCACCAATAAATTCTTCAACTATTATGTTGTTTTTGAATGCAATTGGTTTAGGAACATTCACTCCTGCTTCTCTTGCTATTAATAGGTTTCTAAATTCTCTTTGTGTCCATGCAAAAATAATTTGTCTTCTACGCTTATGTAAACCAGTATATCTAATATCTTGTTTAATATAATTATACATTTGATTAAAATTGCATGATTCTAGTCTGTATATTTTGACTATAACTTTAGATTTACCTTTAATTGCAGAGAAGATGTTTGCTTCTTTACCAATTGATATTGGTGATAGTAGGTGGTCAAAGTGACCTTCAGAGCTTAGTTTGAATATAGTTCTGTTTGTAAATTCTGAGAATACGTTTTTGTATACTTTCCATTTTTCTTTTGATTTTTTTGGCATTAATATAATAAAAAGAAAGAAGGGTATTTAAAGTTAATTAAAAAAAGAAGAAAAAAAGAAATTAATTATTTCTCCACATAACTTTTACAAGTCCACCATATTTTTCTTCAACTTCTGGATAAGAATACTGACCTTCAAGACATAGTTCTCCAGGTTCAAGATGTTTTACTGAAGAAGTATCAATACCATTTTGTTCAAGTAATCTATTGAGTCGACTATATCTGTTCATTTCAGTAATATCCCTAAATGTAGCTCTTCCTTCTTTTTCTGCTTCAAAAACTGCATCCCTAATTATATTATAAATTCTTTCTGCTTCTCTTTTATTTTTCCTTTTCTTAAGTCCACCATCCATACAAAATGCCATTCTTACATCAGAATTTTCAGCAGCATCTTTTCTCCATAAATGTTCTTTTGTACATCCAAAATAGAAAATTCCATCTTCTAGATCTTTAGGTTGGACTCTTCCTGCTTTAACTGCATAAAGCAAACTTGAAAAACTTATGAATAGTTTTCTTTTTCCTTCTTGTGTTTGTTTTTCTCCTTGTTTCATTTTCATTAACCTCCTAATTAATATTTGTTTTTGGAAAATATCTATATTTATAAATATTTTCTTCCATCTTCAGCTTTGGCTTTTTTTATACGCTCTTTTGCTTGCTTTACCCATTCTTTTCCTATTTGTGTTTGTTCTTCTACTTTTTCTCTTTTTTGTTGCATCTTTGTTTGTGGTTTAGTGTCAATTATTACACCAAGTTTGTAATACATAATTTCTCCATAATTTTGTGAAAATTGTGCACTCTCTTCTAATGTTAGACTATCTTTTCCAAATTCTTTATTGTATTTTTCTACTTCTTTGAACATATACACTTTTACTATCTTAACTTTTTTATTAGTAAACATTCCTTTTGGTAAATTATCAATAACAGTTTCAAGATTATCTAGTATGTCTTGTGGTGATTTTATTTTTTTTAGATTAATACATTTGCCACATACTACTTTTGGTTCTGTTTCAAGTAATTCTTTTGGTAGTTTATAATGTACATCAACTATTTTTTCATTACCTAAGATTTCGTCGATTGTTTTTGGTGTTGCTGTTATGTATTTTGGTGTCATCTTCAATAACCACTCACTCTATAAACATTCTTAACATCGTCTTCTAACTTAATTTCATATATCTTCTCAAACTTTAACTTACCTTCTGCTTGCATTTTCTCAAACAAAGACTTAACAGGTTCAGGTTCATCACAATCATAAAAAAACGCTTCAGTAATCCCTTGTTTTTTTAACCAATCCAGTCTTAATAATGTTAATAAACAAGCATACCCTTTTTTTCTATGTTCAGGCATTACATATAATTCACATAACTCTGCTCCTGAATAAATTTCTTCACCACTGTCAGGATCTTTAAGAATATTTCTTATGACTCCTGCTTGACCAATATAAGAGCTTGCATTATCAGAAGACCCCATTATTATTTTAATTGGAGTGCCATCAGTTGTTAGAACAAAATAAACACCAAAATCATCATCAAAACTACCACAATATTCTTTAGCAATTTCTTTGATTTGATCAGCGCAAATTTCTTCAATACTGATTACTTCTCCTTTGTGTTTTTTTTTATGCGTCATCTTCAATTAAACTCCTTCTCAGCTTCAAAACATAGATCAATTGTTGCACCTGTTACAGAATCTCTAATCCTGAATCTGTAATCAATTACAGTTCCAACATAATCTTGTTTTTTGTGTGAAGATTCAATAATGTCAGCATTCTTAATATCTCCAACAAATCTTTCTAATCCTGTTATTGCTGCAACTCTTGCACCAGATTTATCAAATACATATTCAACTCTAATGTCAATATCGCCATGTTCTGCATTAGGTTCTTCAACATAAGAACCAGTTACTTCAAATTGTAAACCACAATCTGATAAAAATTCTTGGATTCTTAGTAGTAGACTTAGTTCATCAACTAACAAACCTTGTCTATCAAAATTAAGTTTATTCAGCTTTCCATTAAGTAATAAGTATGTTGCCATTTTCTTCTATTTAGTTATGTAACCATCTTCTTTACCAAACATTACTAAATTACCACCAAGACTTAATATTATTCCTTGCCAATTTAATATGCACCCTTCTTCTTCAAAATTATAATATCCTTTTTGTCTTTTTCCAGATTTCCATGATTCTTCTAGTAATTTAATCAAATTGTCTTTTGTAATATCAGAAACATGGCCTAATTCTTCAGCTGCAAATTTAGCAATTGTAGTATTTGCTGTTTTA
>CAYWFN010000046.1:0-6276 GCA_964457715.1 uncultured Methanosarcinales archaeon
ACTGGTGAACAAACTATTTATGCAAAAAGGGCATTATCATTTCAAAAATCTAGACATTCTAAATTAGAACATAAACTTTTAGAACATTATTAACTAATTTACAATAGAAAACTATTTAAATAAAATTCTTCTTTCTTAATATTAACATGTTTGAATGGTTTTTTGGACATCCAGAAAAAAGAGCAGAAAGTGATTATGTTAAATTTAAAAAGAAAGTTCAAGACGCAATAACTGATTTTAATGATAAAAAGTTTGAAGAATGTAAAGATAAATTCGAAGAAGCATTGTTATTTCTTGATGATTTGCAAAACAAAATAGAAAAGATCATTGATAAAGAAGAATCAGTAATTGAAAAGATAAAATCTTTTGAAGAAAGGGTAAGAAATGAAATATTAAAAAATAATATGAATCTGGATACTATCTACCAGATTATAGAATCTTCTAAAGATAACTTATTTAAAGAAATAGATGATTCAAAAGAGATTATTGGTCTTATTGTAGAAGGCATGGGTGATCAGAAAGAATTTAATGAGTTTTCTAATGAGATTATAGCATCTATTGATAAGATTAAAAAAGATCTTGATCAAATTATTGTCTATTATGATTTTTTGGAGTTTATTCATCTAGAACCAGAAGAAGTTGAATTTTATATAAGAAAAGGAAGGATTGGTTCAGTTATAAAAGATGAAATGGAAATCGCAAAGTTTTTTAATAAAAATATTATTGGTACAAATTTTGTATATAAAATAAATAAAGATATTAAGTCAGTTCAAATACAAGATTTGAAACTGGTCATGGTTGGGATGAGCATGTTGCATTAATAAAAGGAAAAACAGTACCAGTTGGTTCTGGAAATAACCGCGAATCTCAATTTAACCCAGGCAAGAGTATTGATAATGTGAACGAAATAGAATTAGAGATTATTTATGATCTTAATAATATAACTGTGGTTAGTCAAAATGCTTTAACTTTTGAAAAAACTTTTCCAGGAGTTGGTTTGTGTTATCCTCATGGATTAAATGATCCTCAAACTGCAAATAGAGTTAAATTATTTTTTTATTTATCTCCACCAGATAGAGCAGGACACTTTCATTCTTTTCCTACTTTATTCTAAGTGCTTTAATTATATCTTCTTGATATTGGAGAATATTAAAATTAGAAAGATATTCAAAAAATTCATACATTTTTTCAAAAAAAATTCTTTGATCAATTAACTCTATTCCACTTTTATTTGTGTATGTAGTTCTGTATGAATTACCCCAACTAAATTCTATTTTATCACCAATATTTCTAATAAAAATTGGTTGTCTATCATTTCTTGATGGTAAAAGCATGTGCTTACTAACCATTTCTGAATAATTTACATCTTTTAATCCAGAACTTAAAAAAGATTGTTTATTACATATAGATATTGGGTTAACAATCTCTCTAATATTTTCACATTTAGTTTTGTAATGTTCTAGATTTGTTGCTAAGAATAAGATATAATCTAATGGATTAAGGTTATCCCAGAATACATCTCCTTGCTCATATATATTAATACCATTGATTCCAAGTGCAAATTTACCATTTACATGTAAACTATTTATTTTACCTTCTTGGTAATCTTTTAAATTCCCAAACTCAATTCCAATCTTAAAACTAGAATCATCATTCAAATATTCTTCTAAATTAAATGTTTTAATCATAATCCCCCTAAAAAAGGTATAATTCCTTTCTTTATAAAGGTTTTGGAACAACTGCCACTCATTAGTAGTAATGTGCCTTAAACTGCAGAATAAAACTAACACAGACTCTAGTTCGTTTTTCGCCATCCTTCTATTTTCCGAACTCATTTTCATTGTGTTTGACTCAATTGAACATTATAAATTGTTGATTTAATTATCAAACAATTTAATTATTTATAGGGGCAGATGGTATTTAAGTCCTTCTGTTATTTTCTCAGAAATTGAGATAAAAGAAAAAATAAAAATATATTTTTTCTACATATTATAGTTACCAGTCACAACAGTAGTAAACCCCTGACTATCTGGCTTTTCTAAATAAGCTTTAATCACTTCACTAATAACCTCTTCAGGACTACTATCAAGAATCTTCTCTACTTTAGATAAATAAGGGTTATCTTTTAATTCTGGAAACGCAGTATCAATTTGCATTGTCCTATCTTTTACTTGAACAAAAACATAGTCTAAGTCAGTTTCATTACCACCGATGGCAATATAGAATGCTGCATCTGGTTCTAAAAGTTTTTTAGCAAATTCCTTTTTAGTCCTCATTTCACTCACTTTTGCACCAACATTTCCAGTAAATAATTTTTGAAGAATGCCAAATCTTAAATAAATTCTATTATCTTCAGCTCCCTCTGTTTTAGGAGGGTCTCCTCTCAAAGCAAGTCTTTCCTCAAGCATTACTATTGATTCATCATTTATCAAACTTCCTCCTTGATAATCCTTTTCATTATCAAAGTGCTCATTAAGGTATAAACTATCCTTAGTGTATAGAAGCAAATCATAAGCATCTACTTTTTCCTTTAAGGTTACAGTTTTATATTCCATAATTATCCCCCATTAATTGAATATAGATGAGTAGCTTCCTTTAATTTATAAATATTCCCATTTTCTGCTAGACAACCTCCCCCTAATAAATCTGTAAAGCCACAACCAACAAAAAAACGAACAATAATATAGGGACAATTTTTAACTTTACAGACTAGCAAATATCTAACCCAGACTGTTTATAATGCTGAAATTTAACTTTACAAGTAACTTTACAAAAAGATATTTGTGACCTATCAATAAAAATTAAAATTATTTTAATATAGGGACTGATTTAAAGGTAACAAATTAATCAATTTCTAGTCCAGAATGTTTAAAACAGTAAAATTAAAGGTCACAAGTAAGGTCACAAAAAAGAATTGTGACATAACAATAAAAGATTAGAATAATTATAATATCTGGGGGAGTTTACACATCACAAATATTAATATTTCATAAGTAGGAACTCTAAAACCCAGAGATGACACGTCACAGGACATGCCACAAAAAATAGTTTACGAGGTCACAATCAAAATAATAAAAAATTTAATTTATGGGAGCTTTTTGACTTCGTAAACATGCTAATTCCTAGATTAGAATGTTCATACTCTAGAAATCCTACTTCGTAAGTCACTTCGTAAGACAAGAGTTTACAAAGTTATAATTTAGTGATAGAAAAAAGTCTAATTTAGGGGCAATTTTTAACTTTGTAAACATGGAAATCCTAGACCAGAATGTTTAAAACGCCACAATTAAACTCCGTTGTTAACTTCGTAAGAAAAGAATTTGTGCAGTTAAAATCAAATAAAAAATAATCTTTATTATAGGGGTAGTTTTAAACCGCACAAAACAACCAATTCTTTATCCAGACTGTTTATAGACTAGGAATTAAACCGCACAGTTAACCGCACAAAAGAACTTAAATATCGGGAAGCATTTTAACCTGATGACTTTAAGAATTTCTGGGTGAGGAGAGTTCTGGACTAAAAATTAAACCTGATGAGTAACTTGATGGATTTGACTTGAAGGAATTTTTTAGTAATTCATTAATTAACAGAGTTTCGCTAAGATAAGGTGCAAAGTTGGTAAGATTACAAAAAAAATGTAACTCCTAAGTGACAAATATATAGGAAGTTTTAAATACTAGTGATAAATCTGTATTTGATATGACACCTGAAAATAAAGATATTCATTTATTTATTAATGAAACTTTAGAAGCTATCACAGGAGCTTTGAACATAGAAGAAAGTGATAGAATAATCACTATTTGTAGTTGTGGTGCTCAACCATTATCCTTTTTACAATATCTTAGTGGTTCTGGGAGTGCCTTAGCAGTAGATTATAATGCAAAACAAATCAATTTTACAAAAAGTATTATGAGATTAATTGAAGAGGGAAAAGTTGATGAATTAAATGCTCTAAATATTGCTCCTAAAGATAGAAAGTATTTTTCTAATAAAGAGAGACTTAAAACAATAGCTAGAAACTTTAGTAAACTTCAATTTGGAGTTATGGATGTTTCAAAAAAACCTGAAATACAAGGTAAATTCACCAAAGGCTATTTCTCAAATGCAGATGTAAATCTAAAATATTTTCATCCTATATTTGAAAACGGAGCATTAGTTTATGTAACATTCTCAACAACAAGTTTACCTAACCATCTTGAAAAATTACTTGACAATATGTCAAAAGTTTATAATTGTGATATTAGACAATTATATGATATTGATAAAGAACGAACTGAGAGAGCTTGCAAAATCGAACTAGTACACCCTACTGTTTACCATCATTCTATTCAAAGTGGTTCTATAGATTGTGATTGGACACCATGTATTCTTAGAAAGAAATAATTATATACATTAACTTCCAAACATCTTAAAAACTTCTTAATTTAATTAGAAAAAATAATTGAAATATAGGGGGAGATTTAAACTTGATGATTTAAAAATAAACTGCTTCTTTTGTATTAAAGGAGATTGGATTAAACTTGACAGTTAAGTTGATGATATTATTAAGGAAGTTTATGCATTAATTTCTTGTTTAATATGATTATAATAGAGTTTTTTATTGGGATCAGAAGTACATTGTTTTGCACGATTACATGCTCTTTTAACTAGATTGAAATTTTTATCCTGTTTTGCTTGATGAATTAAATCATCAAAATATCTTAGCTTAAATTCATTAAACTCAGATAAATTAGAATTAGCCAAAGATAAAAATTGTTCTTCAGAATAAAATATAAGTGTTAAAGCTGAATAATCTTGAACACCCACATACTCAAGGAATTCATGCCTTAATCTAATCCTAAAATCAAGACTAAATGACAAATACCTTGGATAATTAACTAAATCTTCAACAGACACATTAAGTTTGTTCATTAAATATTCTGCTGTAGGTTTTGTATTATTTTGAATATTTTGGGCTAGTACTTGAGGGTAATTTCTGATTATTTCAAAAAACTCTTGTTGGTTTAAACCAATTGAATAAAAAAATTTTCCTTGTTTATCTAAGATTTGTTCTACATCACATTCTAAGAGGGTTGGAGATTTTTTTGCCACATTCAAAGCGTCATTTTTACTTCCTAAAAAATTACTAAGATATTCAACTCGTGGTTTGACAGTTCCAATAATATCATAAGTAATAATATTAGGGCTCCTTTGAATAAGTTTGGCAACTTCTTTTTTTGTAAAACCTAAAGACATTAAATCCCTTACTCTTGGCTTAACTTTTGTTTCTGTATCAAGTGCAAGGATATAAGGGGCTCTGGCAATGGCAGTGCCTATATGCTTTTTATCAATCCCTAATAAAATATAATAATCAATTCTAGATTTAATTTCTTCTCTAGAACGATTTAAAAAATTGTCTTTAAAATCATACTGTGAAACAATTCTTCCTAAATCCTTATCTTTAACACCATAAGATAATAAAAGTTGTATTTTAGGTTCAATATCTCTTTCTAGGTTTTGAAATAAAATTCTATCCTTATCAAAAAAGAGATAGGCAATTCTTTTCTTAGAAACACCTATTGATAAAAAATAATCAACATTTTTTTTAATTCTACCCTTTATATCTGTTCCTATCAAAACACTATCAAAAGCTAATATTGCACCCACTTCCTCTTTTTTAATTCCTAATGATAATAAATAATTGACTACACTCTTAACTTTTATATTGCCATATGTAAAAATTGCATGGCATGAAGAAAAGATCCTGCCAATGTCAAATCCTAACTCACTTAAAAATATGATATTTTCGCAGATAGAAGTTAGTGAAGCAGAGTACTTAGTTTTTATTTCATAACCAACTTTGCTAACAAAAAGACTTTTATAATGCTGTTTCCCACGATTTGGCATTTCAGCTTCAATTTCTGCAGTAAGACATGTTATTTCATCATGGTTAGTTTGAGGATAATCTTTAACTAAATTAGCCAGTTCTTTTACTTTTTGTTCTAAATCTTCATTAGGGTTTGTCATATTATTTTTACACGTTTTTACATTTAATACTCTATCAGAACTCTTTTTAGTTATATGGTATAATGGTCTATTTATAAATATTTTTATTATTCAAACCACTAATCCATTCATCCTCTCCAACACCTCTAACTTAACCTTATACTCTTCTAAACTAATCTCATCATTTGCGAACTTCAACTGCAATAATTGAATGGGGTCAAATATCTGAGCATATCTTCTTGTTCTAGTCTTTTTACCAAAAGCTATGTTTATCTTATTCTGTAGATCTT
>CAYWFN010000047.1:0-1271 GCA_964457715.1 uncultured Methanosarcinales archaeon
AAATGGCAAAATGTTTTATTCTAAAAAAATACGAATATTTTGCAATTACAGATCCAAGTTCTGGATCAGAACTATATCTTGATACAAATTTCTTTACTGAAGGCATGAATTTTACTAATAAAAGAATTGCAACTAATATTATTGCAATTATTGCAACAATCCCTTGACCAGTATCTATTGCCATTGGCCCTCCAAATAATAAATCTAAATAGTTTGCCATTTTGTTTTACCCCCTATTGTTTATAAAAAAATGGCGGTGGCGAGATTTTCATAATAATTTTGAACTCGCGACATCTACGTCACTCAGTAGTTAGTTCTGAATAATCATTTCCCTAAGGATCATCGCTCAAAACCTTATGAGCGTAGCACTCTAACCAGTCTGAGTTACACCGCCATATGAATATAAAAAAAGGAACTTATTTTAAAAGGTTTTCTATTGTTTGCTCTTTATCTCTTCAGCAACTTTATTAAGTTCTTCTGGATCAGCCTTAGGCCCTAATTGTGTTGATATATACCCTTGGTATTTGTCAAAGAAAATTTTTTTATCAGCCCACATTTCTTTGAATTTCTCATCAACACCATGCAATGGATAAAGCTTAACATGAGCATGATTAACACCCATTCCTTCCATTACTAATGCAATTCTTTGAAGACCTAATCCTTTTTCTAACATCTTTGCAACTTTTTTACTTGCTTTCATTATCTTTTCATAAAATTCCTCAGACTCATCAAATATATAAGAATCATAATGTTCTTTTGGTAAAACCAATGTCATTCCTTTTGTATTTGGAAATGCATCTAATATTGCAATGAAATCATCATCTTCCCAAACCTTTGCACAAGGTATTTCACCTTTTATTATTTTACAGAAAATGCAATCTATCATTTTGTATCACCCTTTTCCTTTATTCCTTCCTCTTTTCTCAACTTTTTCCAATCTATCAAGAACTGCTTCATGATCAGAATACTCTTCTTTATATGCTTGTAAAACTTCTTCAAAACATTCTTTAAATATCAGATGATGCTTAGATTCAAGAGCCCTTTTCAAAAGATGTAGATCAACTGCTTTGTCTTCAGCTTTCTTAGAAAAAAAACTAAGACCAAAGTCAATTAAATAAATCTCTTCATTAACAATCATATTTGATGTAGTCAGATCTCCATGTATAATATCATTCTTATGAAGCAAAGCTATTTTTCTACCAACTTCTTTACTAAGTTCTTTATGATTCTTATGAAGAAAGTCACGTAGTTTGGTACCATCTATATGTTCC
>CAYWFN010000047.1:1281-6085 GCA_964457715.1 uncultured Methanosarcinales archaeon
ATTTTTTTAATTTTGGAGCAGGAAAACCTATTTCTTCTAATTTCTTAAGAACCTTTGCTTCTCTTCTAGTCCTAAACTTCCTTAATTTAGAATCAATATCTTTATTTCTATAAGACTTAATAGTCCTATGTTTAACAACAACATCCTTATCTTTATATATAGATGCTTCTGCACCTTGTGATATCTTAATCATATATAATGGGTATATATATACATTTATAAAGTTAATTAGGTTTTAAATAGCAATTTAAATAGATAAATTTATAAACAATAATTCTATTAGTAGATATATAATAAAAAAAAGTAGGTGGTATATATGGGCAATCCAGAATTCACACAATCAATTGATAAATTAAGTTCTAAACTAGATAATTTTTCAAGTGCTTTAAATAAAGCAACTAATGAAATAAGATTAGAAGAAACATCTGTTATTGATCATAAAAAATTAATGCAAAAAATAGATCAAATAATGGATCAAAATGAAAAATTAGCACAAGGTATTGTTGAAGTAATAGAATTATTAAAAAGAATGCAACATCCAGCTCCTATGCCAAGGCCAAGGCCTCATCCAATGCCCCCAAGGCCAATGTTTCAACAACAAAGACCACCAATGCCTCCACATCAACAACCAGTTAGAAATGTGATGCATGGAACAAATCTTCCACCCCCTCCACTTCCTAAACAACAAACACAAAAACTAAAAAAACCAAAAAAACCAAAAAAAAGTTTAAGCTTTTTTAGATAATAATGAAAGACTTTAAATTAGACCACAATAAATTGAAACCATTTTTAGAATCAATTAATAACAATAAATTTCATTCTAAAGAACAAAAACCTAGTTTGGATATTGATAATCTTTATACTAAAGGTTCTTCTGAAAATACTTCAGAAATACAAGAACTTAGGAATACTATGGAAGATATGCAAAAAAAACTTAGTTTATTATTATCTACACAAAAATTTAATGAAAGCACAAAAATAAAACATATCGATCAAACATTAAAATATCTTAAAGAGAGAGTTGATCTACTTATCAAACACAAAAATGTTAAAGGAGAAATTTCTAGTATTGAAATCAAACAATTAAGAGTTAATATATTAAGAGATAAGATTATATATCTTGAAAACAAACTTAATAGTATTCTTGAAGAAAGAGAAAAAAGATTTGAAACAGATAAAGACTTTTCAAATATAAGAAAGGAAAGATTAGCAGAAATAACAGATAGCATTGTTAGTTTAGAAAATAAATTAAAATTTATTGTAGAACAATCAAAACCTAGTGAAGATGTTGTTCATAAGATTAAATCCAAAATTGGTGAATTAAAAAAGAGGTCTGAAAAATTATTAATGCAAAGATTAAAACAAAAAGGAGATGTTGAATTTAAAGTTATTAAGCAGATTAGTACTATGCTAGAAAAAAAGAAACAAGAATTACATAATCTTGAAACAGAATTAATGTTAGAAAAAGGGATAGTTGAACCAAATGAAAAACCAGTACAAATCTCAAAACCAATAATCACTAGTTCAAAAATACCAAAACCAGTTTTTAAAAGAAAAATAAAACCTGAACAAAGACCGAGTATAAAGGTCAAACCAAAGATACATGAATATGATTTCGAATTACCAAATATAACTAGTAATCAACATGAATTTGATTTAGATTTGCCTTCACCAATTCCTTTAGGAGAATATCATGAAGAATCAGTAGTATTGCCTAAACGAATTTCTGAACCAATTAAAAAGAAAAAAGGATTTTTCTATAAAGTAACTCATTTACTAAATAAAGATTAAAAATGAAGTTTGAAAAAAGATTGAAGTTTGCAACTATTCATAGAAATAAACCTATTTCTAAATATATCATTAATTCGTTAAACAAAGCATATAAAATAAATAAAACATTATTCAAAAGAAGCACACCTAAGTTCAAGATCATAATCTGTGATAATGAAAAAGATTTTAAAAAAAATATGAGAGATTATTATTTTAAATGGGGTACTGCAACAGTTACAAAAGGTGGAAATCTTGTAACAAGGAGTCCTGAATTTATTGAGAAAATAGGTAAATGGAAAAAAACCGATTTTTTGCCAATAATGAAGCATGAGATGAATCATGTGTTTTGGGAATTTTATTATGGAATAAATAAACCATGCTGGTTATTAGAAGGTTTTGCTTCATATGTTGGTGAGAGTTTCAATTTAACAAGAAAACAATTACACAATATGATAAAAAAATATAAAGTTGATTATTCGATTCTGCATTATAGATATTTTAGAAAAAAGTTTGAAAAAGGGCATATCCCAATATATCCTATTTGGGCTAATTTCACAAAATATCTTGCTAAAACAACATCATCTTACACAATAATCAGATTAATGGATTTATATATTAAGAATCCAACAAAGCAAAACTATAATAAACAATTCAAAAGATTATTTAAAAACACTGAAAAACAATTATTTAATGAATTTCTGGGACATATTGCGAAACATTAAACAAAAAATTTAAATATTTGATATACATTACTAATTCTAATATGAAATATGGGATTAATAATCAAAATATGAATATTTCCCTAAATAGTACTATAACCACAAATTAGATTATCATTGGCTCTATTCTTTTATTCTTATGCTATATATACATACTAGAATCATAAAGAATATAGTCAGCAAAGGAAAAAGTTTTTATAATCAATTAATATAAACATATATGGAGGGTTATATATGACTAAAATCAATATAGAATTTCCAGATGGATCAAAGAAAGAATATAAAAAAGGAATCAATGGCTTAGATATAGCTAATAGCATATCTGAAGGCTTAGGAAGGGCTGCTTTAGCAATTGAAACAAATGGAGAATTACAAGATCTTTCTATTCCTATTACTGAAAATTCTAAAATAAAAATAATCACATTCAAAGATAAGCAAGGAGTAGAAATTTTCAGACACAGTTCAGCGCACATACTAGCTGATGCTGTAACACAATTATTTCCTAAAGCAAAACCTACAATTGGACCTGCAGTAGAAGAGGGATTTTATTATGACTTTGATATGCAACCAATCAAACAAAAAGATCTTGAAAAAATAGAAGTAAAGATGAAAGAGATAATCAAAGCAAAACAATCATTTGAAAAACAAGAAATAAGTAAAAAAGAAGCTTTAGAAATGTTCAAAGATAATAAATTCAAAACAGAAATGATAAATGAACTAGAAGATGACAAAATTACAATATACAAACATGGAAGTTTTGTAGATTTTTGTAGAGGCCCACATGTACAACACACAGGCCAGATAAAAGCAACGAAACTAATGAAAATTGCTGGTGCATATTGGAGAGCAGATGCAGAAAAAGAACAATTACAAAGAATATATGGTATTTCATTTCCTGATAAAAAAGAACTAAAACAACATTTACATTTATTAGAAGAAGCAAAGAAAAGAGACCACAGAATATTAGGCAAAAATTTAGACCTTATATATTTTCATGAATTTTCACCAGGTTCACCTTTTTATTTGAAAAAAGGAGCAAAAATTTATCACAAATTAATAGAATTTATTAGAAAAGAGTATAGGAAAAGAGGATACCAAGAAGTTGTATCACCTCAGCTCTATAACAAGAAACTCTGGGAAATTTCAGGTCATTGGGAACATTATAAAGAAGACATGTTTATAGTAAAGGTTGAAGGACAAGAACATTCATTAAAACCAATGAATTGTCCTTCTCATTGTTTAATCTATAATAGAAACCTTAAAAGTTATAAAGACCTTCCAATAAGAATTGCAGATTTTTGTAATCTTCACAGAAATGAATTATCAGGAACACTTGCAGGAATGTTTAGGGTTAGAAAATTTGCACAAGACGATGGCCACACATTTTGTAGATTTGATCAGATTGAAGAAGAAATACTTGGTGTATTGGAATTCATAGATTATGTTTGGACAAAAGTTTTTGACTTTAAACTAGAATATTTTCTTTCAACAAGACCTGAAAAAGCTTTAGGCACAAAAGAAATTTGGGACAAATCTGAAGATTTATTAAGAAAAGCACTGAAAAAAGCAAATATTAAATATAGTGTGAAAGAAGGCGAAGGTGCTTTCTATGGACCAAAGATAGATATAGACATAGAAGACGCTTTAGGTAGAAAATGGCAATGTCCAACATGTCAACTAGATTTTAATCTTCCTGAAAGATTTAATAATACATATGAAGGCAAAGATGGTAAGAAACATAAAGCAGTAATGATACACAGGGCAGTACTTGGCAGTCTAGAAAGATTTATTGGTGTTTTGATCGAACATTGTGCAGGCAAATTCCCATTATGGCTTTCACCTGAACAGATAAGAATCTTACCAATCGCAGACAGGCACCATGATCATGCTAACAAAATTTATAAACAAGTATTTGATAAAGGATTTCAGGTAACAAAAGACTTTAGAGCAGAAACAACTTCAAAAAAGATAAGGGATGCTGAATTAGACAAAGTCAATTACATCTTTGTTATTGGTGACAAAGAAGTAGAAAACAAAACTGTTAATGTTAGAACAAGGGATAATAAGATACTTGGTGAAGAAAAGGTAAGTGATTTTATCAAGATTTTGGAAAAGGAAATTGTTGAGAAGAAATAAATAAGTTTCCCACCATCCAATTCCCCCAACCACCCAACCCCTGCACATTAAAAGCAAAGTAAAATGACTAAAAAAAAGAGAGTTACTAAAAAAAAGAGGAAAAAAAGATTCAAAAGAATCAAAAAAGTCTATGTTAGACTAATTGATACTCCAACTAGATCTTTAGTTAAATCTTTAAT
>CAYWFN010000048.1:0-6050 GCA_964457715.1 uncultured Methanosarcinales archaeon
ATCACTAGCTGGAATTGGAATTGAAACAAAACTACCAACATCACTAGGTGAAATGTCAAAAGTTGCAACAGTTACACCAGTTTGTTGTAAAGATATTATAGTATTATAACCCACAGTATCGGGATTCCAATCACTTGTTATCTTTTTAACATAATAAGATTTTGAAGAATCACAAATTTGGGTTGCTTTATGTCTAAAAGCAGATAATTTCACATGAAGTGTTGCTAAGTTCTGACCAGATAGTTCAGGAATATTAAATTTAGATAGGAAAACATATGTTTCTTTAAGATTTGTTGTCCATTCTCCTGAATGATATGCCCAAGAATTTTTTGTTCCTGTTTTATGATATTCATCTGAAACAACAGAAACAGAATTATCTTCATTTAGAGAATATATAGTTGGACCAACTGGTGTTACACATTCACCACTAGAACATTCTTCACTAGCTCCACATGATGATGCTGTGTTCCACCCAGTACAACCATTTGTTCCAATTACACATGTTTGGTAATGAGTAGAATCTGAACATTGTTTTGAGTTTAATGTACATGCATTCACACAACATGAACCTGAACCATAACATGCTCCATTTGAACATGTTGTTGAAGAGCCCCATTCAGTGCAACCATCTCCACCAGTTACACATGTTTGATATGCTGTAGAAGTTGAACATTGTTTTGCATTTAATGTGCATGCGTCTGAACAAGTTGGACCAGGTGTTACACATGTATTAGATTCACATACTTTGCCACCAGTACATGCACAATCTCCGTTACAATTTCCACAATTTTCACCAGAATCACAATAACTATCACCACAATAAGTTGAAGCTGATCTGCATATACTATGTACACAATAATCACTTTCACAATCAGAAGCTGAAGCACATGATTCACCGTCTGCACTTAGAGTTAGTGTTTCTGTTTCTTCAGGTGTTTCTTCTTCAACAGGTGTTGTATCTTCTGTTGTTTCTTCTGTTGTTTCTTCTGTTGTTTCTTCTGTTGTTTCCTCTGTAGTTTGTTGGGTAGATGTTGTGCTTAAAGGAACTCTTTCTCTTTGTTTTCTAAGTGTTAAGCTTGCTCTACTTGAGCTATCAACATAATCAAGAGAAATCATAATTTCATCATTTTCTATTTGTATTGTTCTCTCTTGTCCTTGGTCTAAGGTTATTGGAATATTATTAAATAAAATACTAGCTCCTCTAATTCCTCCTACCATACTTTGATATGAAACACTCTCTACTTTAATAGCATATTGTGTACCATCAAGATTAGCATTATATGTTTCTCCTTGTGTAATTTTGCTTGTTGAGACTTGAGCTATACAATCAGCAGAACATGATTCATCAACATGACAAATACCATCACCACATACAGCTTCTTCAGTAGTTGTTGGACTTGTCTGAAGTCTTTTTTGTATTTGTTGTTGCAATGGTTCTTGAACTGTATCTTGTGTTGTTTGAGTTTGTTCAGTTAATTGCTGAGGTAATTGTGTTTGTTGAGGTTGTTGATATGTTGGTTGATTATATTGACTAGGTGTAGGCCCCATAGTACCAGTATTAGAGCCTTGATTAAATATACTAGGATTTTGATGAGGATCATCAGTTTGTAATTCTTGATCATCACAGATCTGATTACTATTGTAATCTAAACAACATTCTCCACCATCTTTAATATATGGTTGTTTACAGATCCTTGCAGCAGGACCAGTTCTTAATTCACCACTATCACATCCAATAAAAAACGCAGTCAATAATATACATATTAAAATAATTCCTTTATTCATATTTATCACCTTTATTATTAATTTTTATAATTTTATTAATATTATTAATATTTATAATACTAGTTTATAAAGGTTTCTATAATATCTTAAGAATTCTATTAAAACTCCCACTACCAATATTAGATTTATACTCTTTGCCTAATTTGATTATCTGTTTTTTATTGATTTTAAAGCCCTTTTTATCTAAGAACTTCTTATTTCTCATGATATATTGTAAGAATTGGGTAACATTGTGCGGTTTTTTTGTTTTTGTACATCTTTCAAAGTCGAGCATTGTGATAGTGTTGTTTATTATTATGTGTTTGTATGGATTGTGCATTTCTTCTTTATTTATTTTTAACTTGTCCATTGCAAAGCATTTGTTATGTATATTCTTTAGTACTTTTTTTACTTTTGTTTTATTGTTTTCTGTTTCTATAAATTCTTTAATATATTTTCCAGACACAAATTTGTATGCAAAATAACTTTTATCATAAAATAATAATTTGGTTCCAATTTTATATTTATTTAACATTTTTAAGAACTTGATCTCATTTTTGATTCTGCCACTTGCTTTGCTTTGAGGATGCTTTGTTTTGATTGCTATTAGTGTTTTGCCTTTTTCTCCTGTATATAATAAACCTCTTTTACCATGTGCAAAAATATGTATATTTTTAATTCCCTTTTTTTCTAATCTTTTTATTATATCTTTTTTTTCTAATACAACAACAGATAATTTTTCAAAGAAGATTTTCTTTCCACTAATAAATGTGTATTTTAAACCAGATTTTTCAATAAATTCAATTACTTTTTTTTCTTTTGATAAAGAACTAAAAAGTAAAAGGATTTTGCCATTTGGTTTTAGATAATTATTTACTTGTGATAAAAATCTTTGTATAGTTTCATAACCTTTTTTTCCGCCGTAGATAGTTATATCATCAATGTTTATATCTTGTGGTAAGTATGGTGGATTGAATATGATTAAATCATACTTATCTTTAACATTGGAAAACAAATCAGAAACTTTGTATTTTATTTTTCTTAATCTTTTATTTTCAAAATATTTCTTATTCTCATTAAGATTATCAATAACTGTTTTCTGAATATCAACACCAAGAATATTATTGCAATACAAAGCTGCTTCCCTTGCTTGTATTCCAGAACCAGTTCCCATATCTAATACTTTGTAATTTGGTTTACAATATTTTCTAATTTGTTTTTGTAATAAATAAGAATCTTCATGAGGTTCGTAGATCATAAACTTATTTATATCTTTATTATTTATAAACTTATTCAAAAGATTTATATAGAATAATAATCTCAGGGAAGATTAATAAGAATGGTAAAGTTGAAAACTGTTAAATCAATTGTTAAAAGTATTACATATAAAAAATGTCCTTTGTATGTTCAGTTACAGATAACTCCATTTTGTAATCATAAGTGTTCTTTTTGTAGTGTAATAAACTCCTTTAATAAAAATAAAATTCTCTCATTCGAAGAGATTAAAATAATTAGAAATAATCTTATGGATCTTGAAGTTGGGATGGTTATTTTGACAGGAGGAGAACCAATGCTAAGAAAAGATATTTATGACATTGTTAAATTGTTTTCAGAAAAAAATATTGATGTGAGAATCCAAACTAATGGAACATTACTTACAAAAGAAAAAATTTTAAAATTGAATGAAGCAAAGCTTTCTGGGATTACCATTTCCCTAGATACATTATATGAAACAAACATGAACCAAATAACAGGGAGCAAAACTTTTAAAAAAATAATTGAGGGAATAGTTAATACTAAAAAATATAGTAAATTTGAAGCTGTATCTCTCAATACTGTGATAACAAAAAATAATTTATTTGAATTACCAAGTATTGTAAAATTTGTAACAGACCTTAATATGTTTGTATCTTTAATTCCACTTCACCATAAAAAACATACTTTATTCAGTAAAGATTCTTCACAAGATCACTCCAATTTTCTTTGTAAGAAAGATCTCAAAAACCTCAAGCGAATAATGGATAAGTTAATAGTGATGAGAAAACATAAATACAATATAATTAACTCAGATGAGCATTTAAAAGGAATATTTAATTTTATCAAAACAGGGAATTATCATTGGAATTGTGATAGTCCTTCACTTTATTTTACAATGAGACCAGATGGGACCTTTTGTCCCTGTCTAGAATATAAAACAAAATATAAGATGAATTCTTTAGACTTTGTTAAAATATATAAATCACAAAAATTTAAGAGTGAGATTAAAAAGATTGTTGATTCTTGTAATGGTTGTTTTTATTTATGTTGGTTAGAAACAAGTGCACTTGTAAAACATCCTTTAAGATTTGTTGGAAGAGCATTACAACTATATAAAACAAACACAAATAAAAATATTGATTATAAAAGTATTGTAAAAAAATATGTTCATTTTAACAAATAATCATTCTATTTTCTTTAAAAAAAGTTTTAAAAAATAAAAAAAACATTATCTAAACTTCTCATCAACTTCTCCCATATAATCTCGAACTCTTTCAATAATCATTGGAATGATCAATTTCTGAAGTTTTTCATCCATAATATCTACTAAACCTAAGTATTCAGTAATTCTGTAATTATTAGTAACTTTTTCTACTAACATAATATCTCTTAATCTTTTTAATTGTCTTCTTATGTTAGATCCTGCTACTCCAAGTAATTGCATACTATTCTTTTTTCTATAATCAACAACCTTTTTTCTAACTTGTTCAGATGATAATGGTCTTCTTTTTTTCCTTTGTAATAATAATATATTAAGAACATCAACAACAACATCTCTTGAATCACCAGGTTGAAGTAATCCTAAACTAAGACATAATCTTTTTACGAGATCTCTTTGCTCTAGATTATCTGGTTTTTCATATCTTCTTAGAGTTAATTCTGCTAATGGTACATCTCTAGAAATTGTTTGTTTTTTTTCAGACATATAGATTATCACCTATTTTTAATTAATGCTAATATGTTTTAAGCAGAAGAAGTATATAAAGGTTTTTATTTTTTTCTTCTCTTTTTCTTAACTTTTTTCTTAGTTTTCTTTTTAGTTTTTCTTTTAATAGAAGTTTTTTTCTTTTGTTTTACTTTTTTCTTAATTTGTTTTTTTTTCTTACTTATACTTGATTTAATTGCTCTTTCTATTTTATTATTTTCAACTCTATTAACATCACCAAAGAATCTTTCTAATTCAATAACTTCTTTTCTAATTGCTTCAATTTGTTTAGAATTATCTTGTAATTCAATTAATTGTCCACATTCAGGACATTTAAACTCAAAATCCATTGCTTGATCAAAACTTAGCCTCATACAATTTTCCTCACACATGTAAAATTGACCAGACCTTTCTCTACTTAATCTTTCTTTTAATTTATTTAATCTATCTTTTTTAAGTTTTAAGAATAAATATTTTATTTGATTATCTTGGAAAGTCCAATAATATATGTACCATCCTTTTTTTCTATCTTTTTTACGCATAAAATGAACTAAATTATTCTGAAATAACCTATATAGCATATTTCTTACTAAATTAATCTCAGTGTCCATTGCTTCAGCTATCTTGAACTCAGAAACATTTTTTTTACCTTTAATCTTCATAACTAAAGAGTATGCATCTTCTCCTGCTACGTCTGTAATGACGTTTTTAATGATATTATTAGTTACTCTCATTTTGACCAACTCTGCATTATTAGTCTTCTTTTGCCCAATTTCTTAAGCATTTTAAGCTGCAAAAAGTATGTTCATCTGCTTTTTTTTTGATTTTCCAATGCGCACTCAATACAAAATAATCTTGTTTAATGTCCACATTTTTTCTACATTGCTTACATTTCAATGTTTTATCTTTCCACTTGCTTATTTTCTTATAATGTTGCATTTTTATACCTCTGGATCCTCAGTTTGTTCATTAGTTAGTTGTTCTTTTAATGTTTGATATTGTTTTTGTAATGATTCTAAATATGGTAATTTACCAGGATTTAGCTGGTCATGATCTTTGTCCCATTGCAATCTAATTAAAATTGGCTTGATCTTGCTAATTTCTTGTTTAATTTTTTCTAAATTTTGAGGTTCCATTTTGATCACTTTTATGTAAGATACGCTAATCTATCTAACAGACTCAGCTTTAAAGCTAATTCCATCATCCCCTTTTGTTAAAACCCTTAATTTAAGCTTATTTTATACAAATAAGCCCTATTTTGTTGTTTATTTTATTTAATTCTAATATATTTATGCATAGAAACCTATTTAAAACTTTCGATTTT
>CAYWFN010000049.1:0-6044 GCA_964457715.1 uncultured Methanosarcinales archaeon
ATATGATAGCAGAAAACGGAAAATGCAAAGAATGTGGCGCAAAAAGAATAGTAAAACTAGATCTTTGCAAAAGATGTAGAAAAATCAATGGAAATGGAAATGGTACTAAATTGTAAATTTGGTGATATATATGGTTGCTATACAGATCTATAATCTTGAATTAACAAAATTCCAAAAATTAAGGATCAAAATAGAAAAAAGACTAGACAAACTAGCAAAGAGGTTAAGAAAATGAGTTTTAGAATAAATGTAATTAGATCATTTAAACAAGTAAAATCTGATATTTCTGAATTTAAGAATTATGTATTTGAATGGTTGACATTAATAATTAATAATCAAAAAAAATTATTACAAAAAGTAAGAGAATTAGAAGATAAAATACAAATGTTAGAAAATAAGTAAAATGGCCAATTTAAATATAAAAGAAAAAATAAAAAGAAAGAAACAAGAAGAAGAACAAAAAAGAAAAGATCTTAAATCTTTATTAAATAAAGATAAATTAGATGATTTTGAGTTAGATGTATTAATGAATGATGTTGATGTTTTTGAAGGAGAATAAACATATTAATTTATATATTATTTAAAAAAAATAAACAATACAATGAATTATAATTTAGAATTGGAAAAAGTAATAACAGAAATCAAACAATCAAATGCAAAAAAAGTTTTGATTCAATTACCAGACGGATTAAAACCTCAAGCTCAAAAAATACAAAAAGAGATAGAAACAAAAACAGATGCTAAGGTTATAACATGGCTTGGTTCATGTTTTGGTGCATGTGATGTACCAAAAGCTGATGTTGATATGATTATTCAATTTGGACATACGGAGTGGAAATAAAAATGGAAAAAGAACAAGAAAAAATTGTCATACTTGAAGATCATTTAGATGAACATGGTTTATCTGGTTTAAAAGATAAAGTCAATGTTTTAATTAATGAACAAGAAATAACTATAGATCTAACTAAATTAGGTTATCTTAATACAAATGCTTTTGCATATTTACTAGAATTACAAAATAAGAGGAAAGAAGAGAAAAAAGAAACAGTTTTAATAGTAAGTCCAAAACTTAGTTCAGCATTAGGTGTTTATGGTCAAACATTTGGTGAACTTATTGTTCAATATCCATAAATTTTTAAACTTCTTTTAATTCCTTATCATAATGCAATTCCTAACATACATACTAACATCATTAATTATCACATTTGGCTTATTCATAGGTCTATTACTTTGCATAATATCACCAGAAGAACTAAAACCTGGCACAAAATATTTTAAAATATTCAAATACATTTTATTTTATTTAATAATATTCTTCAGTTTAACATTTTTTCAACAAAACAAGATCTACATGTTAATAACATTAGTGATTTTAGTGTTTTATTTCCTAGAATTAAAATTCAAAGAACAATTTATATATATCTTACTCTCTATTTTATTCTACTTAAGCACTATTAAAGAATCAAGTTTCTTAACAATTTCTTCTTTATTATTAATATATACAACTTTGATTTCAATTAATCTAAGAATAAAATATATTCATAAAAATAATAAACAAATTATAGGATTATTACTAAAGAATTATATTTGGTTTTTTGTAGTATCAATTATCTTGTTCTTTACCATTTCTCTCCCCTAATATCAAGGAGGAAACTAATATGATTAACTAAAACTGTTAACACAAAAGTACCAGTTAATACAACAGTAAATTCTATCCAAGTAAAAGGCACAATAAAACTAGCAAACATCATTGCTCCTAATGGAAAATCTAATTGATCAAAAACATACCATGGTTCGCCAGAAGGAATTCCAATCTTTCTTTTAAAAAAACTTTCAATCATATCACCAAACATTGCACCAAATCCTAATAACAATCCTAATAACCATAAATTAATTTCAGAATAATCAACAATACTATTCCAGCCAACCAAACTCTGTATAAAAACAATGATTATAGAAAAAACAATTGCCATTATCAATCCTCTATAAGTCTTATTCTTACCTAATAATTTTTCATTAATAGGAATAGCATACCTCTTAAATATATTTTTAGTCAAGACTGGTGCCATATTAGCAAAATAAGCTGGTAACATGAAGTACAGTGCTTTGATTATTATCATATAGTTCATATTAATATCTATTTTACTTAACTATTTATTAATGTTTCTTAATTCTATAAACTTTTTAACAACAACATCAATCATAATATCAATTGTATTTATCATAGGCAAATCTGAATCATTTAACATAACACCAAACTCTGTGCAAGCCAAAACAATCCTGTCAGATCCTAATTCTAAATACTTTTTACAAATCTTTTCACAAATATTTACTTGTTTTTCCTTATCAACTCCTTTATTAAATTCAAATATAGAATTACTTAACATTTTAATTTCATCATCAGTAGGATTTAAATACTCAAACCCATCAAACTTATACAATCCTTTGTTTATTGTTGATGGAGTCCCTATTATTGTAATTGTTTTTACATTTTGTTCTAACAATTTAATCCTTAACTCCTCTCTAACATCAATAATCTTACAACTAATTTTACTTTGCAAATAATCATAATACAGATGTATTGTATTACAAACTATTATAATAAAATCAACACCACATTTTTCTAATTCTTTTAACCCATCTAAATAAGGTTTTAATTCATCATAATCAATCTTATCAAATATTAATTCAGGAGCATTAATACTCTTGATTATAATTTGTGGAAAATCAACATTACTTTTAATCAATTCTTCTGCTTGCAATCTCTTAATCAACTTTAGATAAAATTCTCCAGTAGCTTCTGGTCCAATTCCTCCTAAAACACCTAGCTTAATGCCAGGTGTTTATTTTATTTTTAATATTCCTAACCTTTTCAATATCAATTTTTTCATCAGTTTTTATTGATTCTCCTATAATAAATCTGTCTGCATATTTTGATAATTCATTGATATTGTCAATACTAACACCACTACCAATTACTATCTTTGTATCAGGACAATTTTCTCTAACTCTTGCCAGTTCTTGAATCTCAGGCATATTAGTACTGTGTTTTCCTGTAATTATTATTTCATCAGCTTTAAAATTTAATGCTTCTTTAACACACTGTACAATATCCCTTTTAACAACCAATCCTGAATATTTCACATGAACATCTGCCATTATCACAATACCATTTCCTTTTATTTTATCTCTATAGCTAATTACACCATAAGGATTTGCTTCTATAATTCCAGATGCAGTTACAACAGTATCAGTAAACACAGGAATCCTTACAAACTGACAACCAGTTACTTTGGCAATTGCAAGACCAGATTTATAATCATTCCAAAGCATACAAATGCCTATAGGTAAATCAATTTTATTTTTAATCCTCTCAATAACCAATGTCACTGCTGAAATTATTTCAGGACCTACAATCTTTGTATGAGGATCATCATAACAATTCTCAACAAGAATTGCGTCAGCTCCTCCATGTTTTAATGCAATTGCATCTTCAATTGCATTTTTAATTACATAATCCATGCCCTTATGTTGTGGATAACCAGGCAATGCTTTCAAATGTACCATTCCAATAAATTTCATTTTATTCAAACCTCCATTATTCTTATAAAATATTTTTAGAAACAAAAATAGCTAACGCCAGAATCCAGAAGAATTTTTAAAAATATTAAGATCTAAGAAAATGAGAATTCTATTGCCAGGTATAATCACTTTTGTTATTCATACTACTAGGTAATCTATAGAACTTTATTAATGTTTCTAAAAATAATCTGAAAATTCTTCACTTCTTTATCTTAAATGGCCCAATCATCAATATGCCTAATCCTAAATAAACATAAGGCAAGAACCATAAACTAAATCCAAACCAATAACTTGAAAAATATATTAAAGGAATTATAACACCATTAAATGTAATTGGCATTCCATAATAAATTCCTCTCATTTCTATTATATTATACCTTGCTAATCTTAATATCCCACATACAATAAAGAAAAATATAGCAATCATTCCTAAATATGTAATACTTTCTTGTAATAATGATAAACCAAATACTGTTGGTGCTACACCAAAACTTACAATATCACTTAATGAATCAAGTTCTTTACCAAAATTTCCTTCTCTACCAATCTCACGAGCAATTCTTCCATCTAAATAATCAAATACAACACACATTAACATAAATATGCATGATATGAGAAATATTTTGTAAAGAGACAGAAAAATTACAATGAATCCACATAATGCATTAAGCATTGTTATATAATCTGGTAATTTAAGTAAAATCTTAAAATGAAATTCTTCTGCTTTTTTTGGTTTTTGTCTAAAGTACCTTATTAAATAATGTATTCCTGTTGCTAAAGTACAAATACATGCAATGAAAATTGCTTGTATCTTTATATTATTAAAAAATGCAAATCTATATCCTAAGAAAAATATTATTATTGATGTTATTTGTATTGCAGTTGTTGCTTTTCCAAATGCACTTGGTTTTGATATTTTATTCATATTTGTAAATAATAAATAAATAATTACAGAGATTGTTCCTATATCTTTTATAAGAAAAATAATTAGTCCCCATAATGGAAAACCAAATTTAATTACAAGTGCTGCTACAGTTAAATTAATTAATAATTTATCTGCCATTGGATCAAGTATATATCCTAAGAATGTTTCTTGTTTTTCTCTTCTTGCAAAATATCCATCTAAAAGGTCTGTTAATCCTGCTATTACAAATAAGATTATTGCTGGTTTAAATTTCCCCATTAGTAATGATATCATAACAATTGGTGCAAGAATTATTCTTATTGATGTTAAAACAAGTGCAATATTTATTTTTCTTTTTTCTAATTTTTCTTCTATCTTATCTCTTATTTTATCACTTCTGTTCCTAATTCTACCTTTTATATTTTGCAATGATTGTTTTGCCTGCTTTAACCCTTTTTCCTTTTCCAACTTTTAACACCGCCTTATCTTTTGGTAATATTATTATTACTTGTGAACCTAAACATATTAAACCTATGAGTTTACCTTTAAAAACCTTTTGACCTTTTTTTACAAAACATTTTATTCTTCTAGCAACCACACCAGCAACTTGTATTATTTTTAATTTTATTTTGTTATTAGAAATTAGTATTTCATTTTTTTCATTATCTAATACAACTAAAGAAGCACCACCATAAACAGCATTCTTAAACTTACCTTTAGAATATTTAACACTTTTTACAATACCATTTATAGGAGATCTTTGATAATGCACATTGAATATATTCATCATAATAACTAGAACATAACATCTTTTCCCAATATCAGAACATAATGTATTGATTTTAGAATAAGATTTTTTTTTAATTTCCATAGAATCCTTATCAGTATCAATTATTTTAATAATCTCACCATCAGCTGGGCTTAGAATGTGTTTAGTATCTGGTATAATCCTTTTTGGATTTCTAAGAAAATAAAATCTATAAAACAAAGATAATACCACAAACAATACTATTAAGATAATAAATATAATAAAAATTACATTAACTAACATCATACACCCATATTAAACCTTATCATTTATATATATTATCATATTTTAATATGAATTATGCTATTCACAATATTAGATTGTTATACAGATGAACCCTCTGGTTTAGGGGTCCCTCCTTATTTAGGTACATATCCTAGGTATATAGCTGGGTCTATAAAACAAACTAAAAACAAATATATTTACATTACTATAGATGATCTTAGATTCTATATCAAACACATAAAACAAAGAAAAAAAATAGTACCACAAAACAAAGAAATCAAGACAAACATAAAAATTTACAACCTAACAAAGAATCACAAAAACATAAAACAAATCTTAGAAAAAACCAACTACTTAATAATAATCGCAGGCGAACATACTCCTGGTAAATATTTATCAGCTTTACCCGGAACAACAAAAGAAGTAAAAATATTATTATCAAACTTTAAAACATTACCAAAAACAATTTTAACAGGTCCTGCAGTCTATGGTTCTGGTAATGTTTTAAAGTTTGATAATAATATT
>CAYWFN010000050.1:0-5763 GCA_964457715.1 uncultured Methanosarcinales archaeon
ATTCAGCAATATATGATAGATTTGGAACTATTAAAAAATTAACAAAAAGTAAAGTTCAAGAAATTTTAATTGATGATGTAGAATTAGCTGAAAGTAAAGTACCTTTCTTTACTAAAACTGGTGAATGGTTCCATTATGTTTGTGTGATTTTAATAAATCATTTTCAGTTATATTTGTGATATGTAATTTTTCAATGGTTGAATTAAATAATTCAGCTCCTATTTTGTTTCTGACTATAACAGTTGAATATTTTTTGTAATTATCTAACCAACAGTCTCCTATAGAAATATCTGCATATTCAGATGTGTAATCTGGACAAACTAGACATCCTTTTGGTACATAAGCTAGATTTAAAATATCATAGAAACTTTTTTTTAGTTGATATTCTTTTCCAGATTTTGTTTTAATATAAAATCCTCCTGGCCATTTACCAGCTCTATATTTCATATTTTTTATTTCATTTCTATTTATATTTAATTTCTTAAGAAGAAAATTTGTGCATTGTTTAGTCATTGTTCTACCACAAAATAATCCTATGATTAATTTAATATTTTTTTTATTAAGATGTTTTGTTTTTATAAGGTTTTTTATTATTTTGATTTGACATGGTAAGCTTACTATTGCGATTGTATCAGAACTTTTAATACTTTTAAGAGTTTTTAGGAGATTAGTTAATGGAATCTCACAATATTTTGAACCAGAACATTTTAAAATATCTTTTTTATTTGACACTAACTTTACAATTGGTTGGAATTTTTCATCATAATCTATTAAAAGTGCTTTATTGAACTTTTTTTTATAAAATCCTTGTATCAATAATTGAGTTACTATTCCACCAGAACTTGATCTTTGGAGTATATTTTTATTTTTTGATTTAGCTATGTAAAGATTTTTATAATTCCCTATTTGTTTGTGATACTTTAAAATGTTTTGCACAGTAATCACATCTTTGTTTTTTTAACAATTAAATCTGCAATTAATCCAAATAAGAATATTTGTAATGAGCTCAGGACAATCAAGATTATTGTAACATCCATTAGTTTTCCCAGTATAAAGAAACTATAATAAAATATAATTATAGCAATAGCTAAAAGAATTGCACTTATTAATGTAAATATTTTAAATGGATTAAAATAAGTTATAACTCTTAGTATTATAGAATTAAATCTAAGAAAATCTTTAATTGGATGAATAGTTGATTTTCCTTTTCTATGGTGGTATGGTATCTTGATAAATTTAACAGTTTCTCCGTTTGATAAACACGCCAGCAGGTGTGTTATTGTAAAAGAGAATTTTTGCGGTAGAATATTATAATATTTCATTACATTTGACTTTTTGATAATACGCATTCCGCAATTGATGTCTGGCAACCTTTTTCCTACCATAAAATTTGCTAATTTATTTAAAATCCATTTTGCTGGTTTACGCAATAAAGGTATTTTTACTCCTTTTCCAACTCTTGCACCTGTTACAATATGATATTTATCAGCATATTGTAGAAGCTTGGGAATAGATTCAATTGGATATGTTCCATCACCATCTAACATAAGTATTGTTTCATATTGTGCTGAATTTATTCCAGTTTTAAGTGCTGCTCCATAACCTATATTATAAGGATGTTCTATGATTTTTATTCCTTTGTTAGATTTTAATGATTTTAATATTTCCTTGGTTTTGTTGTTACTTCCATCATCTACAATGATAATTTCATATTTTGCTTTTATATTGTGTAATATCTGTTTTATATTAGTACAAACACTATCTATTGCTCTATATTCATTGTAAACTGGTATAACTATTGACAATTTTATCATTTTGTAGAATGAGTTTCTTTTTCCTTTAAAAACATTCTTATTGTCTAGTATAGTGTGTAGTATAAGATATAAATCTATTTAAATAGATAATATTGTCTTGTTATTTGATTAAAAATGAGTAATAATAAACTTAAAGTTAATTATTTTGTAATATTTCTATTATTGATTTTATTAGTTTTAATTTATAAACCCTTAATTATATTATTTGTTCCAGGGTTTTTACTTTTATTTAATAAAGAAATTTTAAGAAAAAGTTTGATAAGAATAATAGCATATATAATCTCTTTATCTTTATCATTTTGGACAATAACGCCATGGTTTATTAAGTTTATTGGAATAGGATTGATTGAGTTTATATATATTATCCTGATTATTTCTTTGTTAATTATACTCTTCTTCTTTTTATTCAATAAAAAATTATCTAAAATTTTAATTTCTTTTAATAGATCTTCTTTAATTATTTTATTAATATTTGTTTTTGTTATCTTTTTGAGATTTGTACCTTATTTTATGCTTATTGCACCACCTTCTCCTGGTGATGTAACAATGCATGCTACAATATCAAGATTAATTGTTGAAAATAATAATTGGCCATCAACTTATGAACCATTGATGCCTATTAAAAGATTTGGTGATTATGCACCTGGAGCTCAAACATTGGCTGCTGAAATTTCATTAGTATCTGGGATGGGAGTCCATAGGTCTACTTTTTTTATTGCTTGTTTAACATATGGACTAATAACATTGGCATTATATGTTTTTTTAAGAAATTTTTTTAATAAATCTGTTGCTTTGATAACTTCATTAATAGCAAGTTTTACAACTACATATCCTCAGTTATTGTTTCTTTGGGGGGGAAACCCTACAGCTCTGTCTTTTTTTTATATAATTGTAGGTTTAGCATTGATTAAGGATATTAATAAAAAATATAGTTTTACTAAATTGTTGATTGTGTCTGGTGTATTTTGTTCTTCAGCCTTAACTCATATGTCTATATTTCTTCCTTTTTGTTATGTTTATTTATTTGTTGTGATTTATAAAATCATAAGATCCTATAAAAATAAATTATATTTAAATATAGCCAATAATCTAATAAGGATAGTAATGATCTCTTTAATTTTTTTAATTCCTTATATTATTAAATTATTTTCTGGTTTATCAAGTGTAAATACTAATGTTTTAAAAGAAAGTGTTTTTGATCATACAGTCTCATTAATGCCTGGAAAATCTTTATTGAATTATATCTTGGTAGGTCCTATCCAAGCTGTGGGATATTGTAGTTTTATACTGGTTTTGTTAGCTTTTATAGGATTGATTATATCTGTAATAAATAAAAAATATAATTTAATTGGAATTTGTTTTGTTTATATGTTTGCTATTATTTTACTTTTAATAAATTCATATAGTCATGCATTACCATTTAGTTATATCATTTTTATTGATAGATTAAGTATGTTTTTTATTTTACCTTTATCCCTATTGGTAGGTTTATTTATACACTTATTATATAGGAATTATAAGATGTTTTTATTTTTGTTATTTGTAATTTATATTATTATTTGTATATTTTACTTAAGTTCATTTAAACAATTAGATTTTGAACATTCACCATATAATACTGATAGGACCTCTATTGATTTTAATAGTGCTATAACTTTAATAATGTTTCAAACATTACAAGGTCCAACAGCTTTATATTTATTTGGTATGTCTCCAGATTCAATATTAACTAATTCAGATCTTGAAGCATTTAATTGGATTAAAGAAAATACATTTGGTGAAGACCTTTTTCTTAATAATCCTTCTGATGGTGGTAAATGGGTATCTGCTTTAGCTTATAGACCTATGCTGATGCCACATGTTAGTGTAGCGTACCATAAAGATATGGACTTAGCATATCATTTGTCAGAGTTTAGTATTCCTGAAACAGATATTTCTACAATTGCTAAGAGTGTTTTTAATTATACTGCATTAAAAGATTATGAGTTTTTGAAAGATAGGAAGGTTAAATATATTTATATTGGTAAAAAAAGTTTTTGGAAACAGGAGTTTTTACCTGATGATTTTGATAATGAAAAATTTCTAAAAGTATATAATAATAATGGTGTCATAATTTATAAGATTATTTATTGAGTTATTTTGATGAATAATATTTTTCATTTACCATTTAGTTTTAACTGCTGCTTTTATTGTATAAAGTAATGTTCCTTCTTTAATAGTGTTAATGAAAACATCAAACATTTTTTTAGGTCTAAAAAAAAATTTTCTATGGAAAAGATCATGATAATAAAATAATTTATCCCAACTAACATTAGGGTGTTTAAAAACTTTTCTTGCATTAGAAGAATGATAATTGTAATTTGCCCAGTCTTTTGATAATATATGACCCTCTTTTTCTAGTTCTTTAAATGCTGGTGTTCCTGGAAATGCCATAAATATAGTAGCTTTAGCCATATCTAATTCTTTTAATGATAAGGCAAATTTGATTGTTTTTTTGATTGTTTCTTCAGTATCAGCAGGTGCACCAATGATAAAATAACCAATACTTTGAATACCTGATTTTTTGAATAGTTTAACAGTTTTTCTAATTTGTTTTAGTGTGATTTGTTTATTTAAACTATCAAGTATTTTCTGTGAACCAGATTCAATACCTAAGCCACCGCTGTGGCATCCTGCTTTTTTTGCTTTCATAAAGAACTCTTCATTAACTCTATCAACTCTTACCCCATTAGCTAAACTCCAAGGAAATTTAAGATTTCTTTCAATTATAATATCACATATTTTAATTGCACGATTAATATCTGTTGTAAAACCATCATCCTTTATATGTATCTCTTTAAATCCACATTTAAGCATGTATTCAATTTCATCTACTACTTTTTTAGGAGATTTAGGCCTAAATGTAGCTCCTTGAACGGATTTATTACAAAAAGTACATGTAAATGGACACCCTCTACTAGTTTCAATTGGACCTACAGGATTTAGCTTAGCTCTTAATCTAGGCACATGATATTTGTCTATTTCAAATAAATGCCATGCTGGAAATGGTAATTCATCCATCTCTTTTATAAAGTCTCTATTTTGATTAATTTTAATTATATTATTTTTATTTTTATAAGCAATTCCTTTAATGTTACTTAGATTTTTATTTTCTACAATTTCTATTATTGTATAATCTCCTTCTCCAACAACTACAATATCTAGTTTACTTTCTATTAAAGTTTGTTTTGGAAAAATACTACAATGTGGACCACCCCCCATAATAATTATCTCTTTATTATATTTTTTAATACAATTTGCAGTTGCTTTCATTTCATCATATAAAGGTGTTGTAAAAGAGATTCCTGCATAATCTGGTTGAAATTCAGATAATGTTTTAATTAATTCTTCCTTAGGATTTTTATGTAGTGATAGATCTAATACTTTTACTTTATGTTTGTTTTTTAAAAGCATAGCTCCTAAATATGCTAATGATAGATATGGCATATGTTCTAATGCTTCTTTAATTTTTGCTTCTTTATATACAGAAACAGCTGCTGATGGGCTTATAAGTAAGATCTTTTTTTTTCTTATTCCTCTTATATCCTTTCTATTTTTTATCTTTTTCTTTTTAGTTACCATATTTAATTCAAGTTAATTGATATTATATTAAAGTTTTTCTGTTTTTCATCATAATATTTGTATATTTTAACTAGTTGAAATTGGTATACATTCAATGTAATATCCTAATTTTCTTCCATTGGAACTAAATTCTTTTTTAATATTACATCCTTGAATGTGTAAAATCTCTTCTATTTTTATGTATGGTGCAAAATCTAAAAATAAAATTATCCCGCCTTCATTGATAATATTATATTTATCTTGATTATAAGATTGTTTATCTATTCTATATAATTCATTATCATTATAATAATAATTATCAGCTAGTACGTCATTTTTAGATCGATCT
>CAYWFN010000050.1:5773-6040 GCA_964457715.1 uncultured Methanosarcinales archaeon
AAAATCTTTTTTATTATTACTTATATAATATGACATCCCTTTATTAGTCACATATACTTGATAATTAATATTTTGTTCATAAAAATAATTATTCATTTCATAAATAACTTTATTAGGATTTGGTTGGCCTAAATGAAATATATACTCTTCTACTAAAAACAAATTAAATGCTAATGCAGATCCTAAAAATATAATTAGTAAAATTTTACCCACATATAACTTTTTATTTATGAACCAAATTAGTGATGGAATAAAGGTTATTGTTGT
>CAYWFN010000051.1:0-6002 GCA_964457715.1 uncultured Methanosarcinales archaeon
TTAGCTCTTCAATTATCTTTACTCCATGTTCACCCAATCTTTTACAGAATTCAGCATCTTCATCTGCTATCATATTTGCTGTTTTAAATGCAATTTCAACTTTTTCCTGTACTGAATTCCCTTTATTAATTTCATCTAATTGCCTATGCACTGCCCACTTTAGATTAACAGCAGTTGGTCTTGATGATTTTAATTTGTCTCCTGAAGAAAACAAAAGTTCATCAAATTTGTTAGAATCACTTGAAGCTTCTAATACAGCTAAATACATTCCATAACCAGCAGCAGCACCAATCAAACCAGCTCCTCTTAAATGCATATCTTTGATTGCACTATACATTTGATCGACTGTAGAAATATCTTCAATAACAAATTTATGTGGTAAAGGTCTTTGATCTATGATCTGTATTATTTTATTATTATCCTCTTTTACCCAAATAGTTCTATAATGTTTACCTTGTATATTCATTGTTTATCACCAATCTACATAAAAGTATAAAATATTAATAAATATTTATATACTTGAGTAATAATAAAAAATATTAAAAAAAAAGAAATTAAGTAATACTAGCTTTATAATCAACAGTTTTTAACCACTTTCCTCCATCAAAGAACTTTAATTTAACTGTTTTTTCTATAGTTAAATCACTAAATGATCCACTATTTAATGTAACTATCCCTTCTTTAATTTCTCCTTTTTCTAAAGTTCCAACTGACACATCTGCTCTTTCTAAATCTGATAATTCAGCAGTTTTTGTATCATAAGCATAAGCTATTATTTTCAGATCTTCAATTCCTGCTTTATTATTTTCTATTTTATATTCAACTGAAAGTACTTTACCATATTCTGATTCTGTTCCTTTTTTCTTGATTTCAGTATTAACTTTTATAATTTCATACTTAATTTCTCCATCTAATGCTGTCATTACAGGTGTATCTTCTTCTTCCTCTTCTTCTTCCTCTTCTTCTTCTTCTTCTTCCTCCTCTTCCTCATCATCAGTTTCACCTTCATTATCTAATGGTTCATCTAATTCATCATCAGTTTCTAAATTAGCTTGATCATCCACACCATCTTTTACTGCAGAACCAGTCAAACTATCATCTGAACATTGATTACAAGTTATTCCTGAAAAAGGATTTTGTACAAACAAAAAGTATAATAACACAATAATAATAATCAAGTAAAGAACTCGTTCAAGATTTTTTGGTCTTGGTATTTTTAATGTAAAATAGTTTTGTTTTTTATTATCCATATCTATCGGCATTTTTAAATTCCTCCTGTTTTTTATGTTTTATTTTAATTTATTAATATATTATTTTATTTATATTTATATATGTTTCGGTAGAAAACTATATATATTAGGCTAAAAATACTAAATATTATGGACAAATACAAATTCCTCCCACACACAGCAGATGCAAAATTCCAAGCATTTGGCAAAACATTAGATGAAGCTTTTATGAATGCAGCTTTAGCAATGTTTAGTGTTATGTTTGAAACTAATAACATCAAACCAAAAACAACAAAAACAATAGAAGTAAAAGCAAGTAACAAAGAATCATTATTATACAACTTTCTAGAAGAACTTCTTTTTTACCTAGATTCTGAAACATTTTTTCTACACAAAGTTAAAACATTAAGAATAACAAAACATAATGGAGACTTAATATTATTCTCAGAAGTAGTTGGTGATACTGATCTTAGTGGATATGCTATTCATTCAGAAGTAAAAGCTGTAACATATAATGAGATGTTTATAAAACAAGAAAAAAATAAAGTTGTTGTGCAAGTTGTTGTTGATCTTTAAAGAGATTTTAATACTAATTCTAATTGTTCAGCACATCTTTCAGGAGCATTGTCATAAAACATGAACTTATAATGTCTTTCCTTTTTATTTATATCAAGACTAAAGAATCTTGGACAACCAACATTAAACATGTCATATTGTTCATTAGTATCAGTGTTTATATATACAGTAGATGGACGTGTCTTAATACCAAAATTTTGTTCTTCAACAATTAATCTCTCTATTGCAAATTCTCCATCTTCAGCACAACCACTGCCTAATTGTGGAGTTCTTCTAACTTCAACATAATCACATATTGAACATTGTAAAAATCTGTTAAGCACTTTTCTATGTCTGTAGAATTTGCTATAATCTAATAATCCTTTTCCATCCCAGTTTTCAAATAATTTTAGACTTAATTTTCTATCTTTTGGAGTATAATCTTCATCTCCTTCATCACATGGTATCAAAGCTCTTACTGCCATATTATCATCCTCCTAATTATAAATATAATACATTAGCAACTAGGAACTATTTATATTTATTTAGGGTTTGGATCATATAATTTGTAGTTAACTTTATAAATAAATTCTTATAAATTATATGTTATGTATGCAGATTTTAAAAAAAGAGTTGTAGAAGAGTTTGAAACAGTTGATGAAGTGATAGGTATTTTGTTTTCTAATTATGATAATACTTTTTACATAGTACATAACCATGTTGATAACAACACAACAAAAGAAAATAAAGAAGATTTTAAATTATTGATGTGTTTACTTGAAAGAGTAAAATATGAAGCAGGACTTAGAGATGAAAATTGTAGATTTATTACTGCAGATTCAGTAGATAAAACATGGGAAGACCATGGTTTTAAAATTCTTTACAACAAAATACCTACATTTGGAACAATCTTAGAATTTGGTGATGAAAAGATTGCTTCTGGTCCAAGTTATATGAAGATATATGGATTAGAAACAATTGAAGAAATTGCTTTAGGATCCGGGATGAGCAGTGTACATCCTTTATGTTATTCTAATAAGATAGAGACTTATGAATTAATTTAAAGTAAACTTTATATATAAACTCTTAGTTTCTTTAATAAATAAATAAAATTAGGTGGGATAAGAATGGAACCAAAAAAAATAAATGAATTTACATGGCAGATAGATAAAACAGGTAATATGAAAGTACCTACAATTATTTATGCTTCTGAGAAATTAATGCAATTGATTAAAAAAGACAAATGTCTGGAACAAGCTTCTAATGTAGCATGTTTAAAAGGAATTCAAAAAGCTTCATATGCAATGCCAGATGCACACCAAGGATATGGTTTTCCAATAGGTGGAGTTGCAGCATTTGACATGAATGAAGGTATTATATCACCAGGCGGTGTTGGCTACGACATAAATTGTTCAGTCAGATTACTTTCCACTAATATATCAATAAAAGCTTTAATGGAAAAAAGAAAAGAAGTAATCAACCTATTATTTGACAATATTCCAGCAGGTGTTGGTAAAAAAGGCAAACAACGATTTACCAAAGATGAACTGGTAGAAGTGTTAGCTGGTGGAACAAAATGGGCTGTTAAACAAGGTTATGGTGTTAAACAAGATTATGAACATACAGAAGATCAAGGATGTTTACCAAATGACACAAATGCAGTAAGTGAAAGAGCAATGCAAAGAGGAATGCCTCAACTAGGTTCATTAGGTGCTGGTAATCATTTTCTAGAAATACAAAAAATTGATAGTATTTATAATGAAGAAATTGCAAAAACATTTATGTTAGATAATAAAGAAAATGTTACAATTATGGTACATTGTGGTTCTAGAGGTTTAGGACATCAAGTTGCTTCTGATTATATAAAAGAAATGGAACAAAAATTTGGAATAAAAGATTTACCAGACAGACAATTGATAAATGCTCCATTACAATCTGACCTAGGTAAAAAATATCTTGGTGCAATGGGTGCAGCTGCTAATTTTGGTTTTGCAAATAAACAAATGATAACACATTGGATTAGAGAATCATTACAAAAGATATTTGGTAAAGATACTGAAGCAAAAGTAGTATATGATGTGTGCCACAACATTGCAAAAATTGAAAAGCATAAAATAGATGGTAAATTAAAACAAGTTTGTGTTCATAGAAAAGGTGCTACTAGATCATTTGGTCCAGGAAAAGAAGAATTACCCCCAATATATCAAAAAACAGGGCAACCTGTTTTAATACCTGGTTCAATGGGAACAGCATCTTATGTATTGGTTGGTACTAAAAATGCAGAAGAACTATCATTTGCATCAACTGCACATGGTGCAGGGAGGGTTGCATCTAGATCACACATGTTAAGAAACTTTAGAGGAGAAGAAATCCAGAAACAGATGCAAGCAAAAGACATTTTCTTAAAAGGTGCATCATGGAAAGGTATTGCTGAAGAAGCACCACAAGCATATAAAGATATTGATGAAGTAATTAGGGTATCTGATTCTTTAGGCATTGGTAAGACTGTTGTTAGAGTTGTGCCTTTAGGTGTTATTAAAGGATAATATTATTATTCTCTTTTTTTATTAATTCTTTTTTCATTTTATCGCAACTATAAGAAACATATCCAGACAATACTGCACCTAATGAATAAACAGAAGGTAAAGCACTTAACAAAATAGGAACTGAACCTGCTAAAACATTTCTAATAATTCTCAAATGCATAATATAATTCATTTTCTCATTACCATTTTCATCTTCATAATCCAAAGGCCCATCAACCTTATAATAAATTGGCAATGCAACACTTGCTAAATAAGATAATGATCCTACACAAACACCAAAACTACCAAAAACATCAACAGAAAACTTGCTTAAGAAAAATCCTCCTACTAAAGAAAGTCCCCAATCCCAATAATTATTAACAAAATCTTTATTCAAACCATACTGTTCTACTAATTCATCTAACATAAATATATATAGAAAAACATGATTAATATTTCTTAATCATGTATAATCGAAACATTTTCGGATTATATGGGTATATACTATATATGTTAATATGCAAATGTTTTTAAACTTAGACTGTTTTTTATATAGAATTATGGAAGAAAACTTATACAAATCAAAAAATTTTTCAATACCAGCTGAAAAGCAAAGATTATTCTGTAAAACAACTGAAGATCAAAACTTAGATGTAATTCATCCACCAATTGTTCCAGCATTTCAAGCAGTATCATTAGGATTAAAAGGAGGGGAACAAAAATATGGTAAAAGATTACATGAGATAATTTCTAAAAAAGGCTATAGATTAGTATTTAGATTAGAAGGATTACTAACAGATGAATGTACTGTAAACATAAATATAGACATTTCAAATGGTTTAGAAATGAATTTATTATCACAAAATACTGCATCAGGTTTAAAATCAAAATTAGTTCCTTCTGAAAAATGCAAAGGAAAAATTGGAAAAGGAAAACTTATTGAACTTAGTGATTTAGTGGTGGATATACAAACAACAAGAAATTTTGTAGAAAGCCTTTTTGTAATTACTACTGATCATAAAGAAAAAAAAGGATATAAATTCTTTGGTGATGAATTCCCAGTTTATAAATTACTTTTATGTAGAGCATCTCATTGTATTATGGAATGCCAAGAAAAGAAAAAAATTAAATTTGATGAAACTTTAAGATATATTTATATTAGACAAGAAATGGAATTATTCCCAAGCATCTTTGACATTAAAATAGGAGATACAGTACACTATAAAATAAGAAGACCAAGAAAAAATAATTTTACTGGCTTTTATGGAACTAAAATTTATCATGATAAAACATTACTTGCAATTGTTTTTTCAAAGTTAGGAAGAGCAAGAGGAGCTGCACCAGAATTTATTGATCAAACAATAGCAAAATATCAAGCAAAATTAAAAAAAAGGTGATGATTTATGGATACATTATTTACAAAGGTTTATGATTTAGGTTCAAGAGATTCTGAATTATATTTAGAAGGTAAACTTACATGGATGGATTCTGTGGATAGAGAATGTGCTTGTTTTCTTAGAGAGTTGCCAAGAGTAACAGACACAGAATGGTCAGGAATTTTAGCACGGTTTGAAAAACTTTATCCAAGACCAGAATACAGTTACACAGTTCCAAAAGAATTTGCTGACAGATATGTCAATACATATTGGATGTAGAATTAATAATTTTTATATTTCTATTATTTTCAAATTTT
>CAYWFN010000052.1:0-1732 GCA_964457715.1 uncultured Methanosarcinales archaeon
CATCAAAGATTGTTACAACCATACTTGAATCAGAAGATTCGGTAGTAACTAAAAAACCAGAAGATCCTTATTTCAAGTATTGGCCAGATTTAGATTCTAGAAGGTTTTTGTTTCATTTAAATCCTTTTTTAGAAGTTGGGATTACATTGAAATGTTATGATTTAGAAGATTCAGATAGAGCAGAATTTGAAGATGTTGTTTTAGATCTTTTGAAAGATTGTTCTGCTTATACACATTTTAGAGATAATGAATGTTTAGAAACCCCAAGGTCTTGGTTATTAGAGTTTAGTGATAAGCTTGTTTTAGTTGAAGAATACATTCCTGAACAAAATATGTTTAGATATTTTAAAGAATTAAATCTAAAGTTTCTCAAAGGGTTTATTTCAAGGCAAGAGCTAAGGTCGTCGAAGTTATTAGAATTAGAATGGATAGTTGATATAACTGCGCAGCTTCAAGTATGGCTAACTGATTTAGTAAAAGCAAGAAGTGTGGATACTAATTATTATACAAATGGTTTTGAAACAAGATTCTTAGATCAATTAGCAAGGTATGGTGATAATGAAATCTCTGATGAACAAAGAACAAGATTAAAAAGAATTCATAAAAGAGACATAAATAATAGGATTCTTTGTGATGATTTTCCTTATGAACAGGAAATGCATTTGCTGAGTATTGATTCTAATCTAAAGAACTTTTTAAGAAATAAGAAAAAGATTGATCTTGAAATAATGGATAAGAAGGTTGCAGTTATTGATCCAATATCAGCAATAGAATTCGCAACTGCGTTCTTAGAAGAAGAAGATGAGTATTATTTATATTATAGGTGGTTGTTTAATATAATACAACAAGAGCTTAGTAAATATTCTGAGGATATTAATTCTATTGAAAGAAAAATAGGTGTGGTACCTGATATCGTTAAGAATCTGGTTTCTGTAAAATCTGAAGTTATTAAAAGATTAGATGATATCTTAACAGAAGGTTATAATATTGATAAAGATGATAAGAAAGTTTATGATGATTACAGACTTCGTTTTGATACATTGATAAAAGAGTATATTTCCTATGAAGATCAACAAAGATTCAATAATTTGGTGATGTTAGTTAGCGTTGATAGGCATTTAGCAATAGCAGCTGATAAGTTAAGAGATGTTGATAGAATACAAAGAGATACAGAGGTTTTTATTGAAAAATATAATTCTGTAAAAGAATATATCAAATTTGTTTCAGATTTTACAAATGAATGTATGTTTTATAAAGATAATATTCTTAAGTGTTGGGAAGGGATTAGTATAAAGGCAGGAGAAATAATACTTGGACTCCTTCATGAATCGAATGAAGTTGATGCAGGAGATTTTTTTAGAGAAATTGGTTCAGATAGTAAAGAAGTTATTGATGCTTTTTTTGAATCTGTTACAATTTATAGAAGTTTTCAGGAACATAGAAAAGATTATAAAGAAAATTTAAGAAATTATGGGATCAAAGATGAGGTTAAAGAATTTTTATTAAGGCAGAATGATATCTCTTCTAATTATTTTTATTATAAGTATCATTTGAGTAGAGCAAGGGGTTGTATGGAAGAATTAGGTTTGTTTGAGTTTAGAAATGAACTACAGAATGCTTATGGTCTGTGGAATCTAAGTACTAATTCTTGTATTGATGTTTGCGATTGCATTGTTGGATCAGATTATCAAAAGAGGGATAAGGTAATTATTGAAGGTGATATCAATGCAAA
>CAYWFN010000052.1:1742-5900 GCA_964457715.1 uncultured Methanosarcinales archaeon
TATTCAATATGATCACCAAAAGGAATATAAAGATAAAGTAGACTTACATTATCATCTAGATGAAGGAGCGAGGAGCCCTTTAGAAGAGTTTATTAAATGTATTGAAGAAGGATATGATGTTGTAGCTTTTACAGAACACAGTTGTGTTGATGGTCTGATTGAGATTGATAATGTATTAAGAAATATAAAGGAATTGAAAAGGTCAATGTTTAGGTTGAGTAGTAATTATAAATTTGTGTTTGATAGTAGATTTAATTTTTTTCTAAGAACTGTTTTTGAGGACGACCAAGAATTAATATTAAGGGCATTAGATAATTTTAAGTTGAATGAACAAGTATGTTTGTGTGTACAAAAAGTCTATAAATTATTGAGTAATATAAGAACATTTGTACCTACATATGATAAATTTATGACTCTTTATAATAATAGTAAGACAAAAATTCTTCCATCAGTTGAATTAAATTGTTATATGCCAAATATATCTAATAAAAAAAGAAAAATAAGAAGAGTTCATATTTTAGGATTGAATATAAATTTTAGAAATCAACTTTTCCAAGATGAATTAATAAGATACCAAGAAATAGATAGTAAAAGAACTGAAAGATCTTTTAGTAAGGTTAAGTTAAAAGTAAGAAAGGATACTGGAAAAATAATCACTTTTGATGAGTTTTTGGGTGCTACTAAAACATATGATCATGCTACAACAGATGATCTAACAGAATTCTTGTTCATGGTGTATGATGGAAAAAAGGATAAAGAGTTTTTGAAAAGAGAATATTTTCATTATAAATCTAAAACTTATGTTGGCCATAGTCAGGCATTAGATATACTTAATACTATTGAATTTATTGAAAGATATAATGGAATTCCTATTGTTGCACATCCAGATAATTTATCATTAGAAGAATTAGTATATCTAAAGAGAAAGGGAATAAAGGGAATTGAAGTTTATAGTCCTAAGTTTGAAGATGAAGAAATAAAAGAAAGGAAAATGTGGGCTGAAAATTTAAGATTGTTTGTTACAGGTGGGAGTGATGGTGATGAAAAGTATGAACCACTACCTTTTTTTAAATTCAAACAGTTATTTGATGTTTATGGTTTAAGATTTAAATATCTTTGATTACAATTTTGATATTATCAATGCACCTAGCATGTTATATACAACTTCAACAATAGTACATAAGTGAAATAATACTTTTAGTTCCTCTCTTTTTAATTTCTTAAACAATTCTTCAGATCTACAATGAAGATCTGTTTTTTTCTTTCCAAATTCTACTAATTTTTTTAATTCAAATTTATAAAAAAGATCATAAAATGATTTTAGATAATTATTAGTATCCTCAAAATGTTTGATTACTTCATTACTTAATTTAGTAGGATTTTTTGATAGATGTTTTGCAATATTATTATATAAATCTCCTATTTTCTCAAGTTCTTCTGTAATATAATAAATAGTTGATGTTTTGTTAACAGGTGTATAACCTTTTTTATTTAAAATCCTTCTACAGAAATCAGTAAATTTATTTATATTCACATCTCTAAGTGTTATACTTTTTATGTTATCTATATCTTGTATTTTTGACGCATCTAAAAGGTCATTTCCCATTGCAATTAAGAACAAAAAAGTTCTTCTGAAAAGAGTGTCAAATTCTTCATACATTACATGTGTAATTTTTCTGATTGCAACATTTCTTTTCCCTTCATTAACAATAGCCAAACCAATACAAGAATCACTCATTATTTTTTGTATTTGTTTTAATTCATTTGAAGAATTAAATATTACATTAATATCATCATATCCAGATTTATAAGCAGCTGCTATTATTCTTCTTATCATAGGATCTAGATTACTAATATCTAGTTTAATACTTTTAGTAGCATACCCTTTTTCAGTTGAAATTATTAAGGAACCATTATTTTTTTCAACATTTATTTCATCCCCTCCTTTTAATCCATACTTTTTACCCAAGATGCTGGTAAAGTAATAGTATGGGTGCTGTGACCTTGTTTTATGATTTTTCTTCTCATATATAAGCACCTCCTGTATGCTCAATATACTTAAATAGAGTTTACACTAACCCTATTTATAATTATATTCATAGTAAAACAAGTATATATATTTTTCGAAACACTAGTGAATATGTTTGACAAAATATATTTATTTATTTCGTAATATTTTCAGGTCTTCTATTGCTTGTATTTACTAGTAACAACATCACTAGTGATAATATTCTACCTTATTTAATCCTGTGATCAATTCTTTATATCACCCTTACTGTAATATATACTGTAATAATATGATATAAGAGGCAACAGAAACATGAGATATGTAAATGTTCCATTACCAAAACCAATTATTGATATGATTGATAAAATCATTGCAGATAAAACAAGAGGCTTTAGATCAAGACCAGATTTCATTTTACATCACATAAGAAATGCTTTGCAAAAAGAGGCTGGTCAAAATGCAATATAAAATATCAATAAAATGCCCACAATGCGGAATGTCTGAGATAATGGTCCCTTGCAAAAAAGGATCAGAGCATGAGTTAGTGTTAAGAATAGAATTCCTAGAACAACAACTCCATAAGTTGATGAAAAGCAACATGTCTTTAAGACAAACTTTATCGAGGTTAATAAAATGATTATGCCAAATCTAAGATATAGAAAAGAACTCAAAAAATTGTTTGTATTAAAGTACACTAATAAAAACAATTTATTGACAAAAAAAATAAGAAGGAGTCTTAAGAATGCAAGTTGAAATTGACTCCACATAATTTTTTTAATTGTGGGTATGCAATAAGTACATATAATTTTTAATAAAAAATAAATGGTGATCAAAATTTCACTTAAAAAAAAAATCCAATATCTTGCAATCGGTGAACTTGCATTAGGTACAAAGGCGTATGATCCTATAGCAATGGATGGTTTGGCTTTGTTCTTAAAATCAAATAATTATCAAATAGATAATGTTGTACTTGATTCTGGTTTGGTTCCTTTAATTCCTGAGTATTATGGAATAAATAATGCTAGAATAATGAGATTTCTTGGAAATTATAATGGAAAAGATACAAATGAAAGAGCAGAATTAGTTCTAAAATCAGATATAAGTAAAAAAGATAAAGAATATATTGAAAAATACATTCTTAAAAAAATTGTTAATAGATCAGAAGCAGTTAATTTTGCAAAAGTAGAACTTAAAAAATTAACAGATGTTCTTGGTGATGTAAGGATTGATTATATTCATGGTGAAGAAGATCAGAGAAATATAATTGCTTTAGAAGAATTAAAAATAAATGATTATAAACGTTTAGAACAAACTCAGCATGATCTTGAAAAAAGAGTAAACACATATAAACAAGATCTAGAAAATCTAAGACAAGAAGAATCAGATATAAGACAAGAAAAAGTTATTCTTCAGTATGCTAGAAGATATTTAAGACATAAAGATAAAGACAAAAAGAGTTGTAATATCAAAGAATTAATACCTGTTCTTATTGAAAAAAAGCAACAAGATCTAAAAAAATTAACTGAAAAAGATTCAATTGAACTTAAAAAATTCTTACAAAAAGTAAAAAGCACTGATGAAATACAAGATAAATTAAAATCTATTTACAAAGACCAAAATAGGGCAACTGCAGAAATAAAGCACTTAACAAGTAAAATAAGAGAATCAGAAATAAGTTTAAATGCACTTGAACGTGAAAAAGAAGCATCAGGATTTTTTAGAATTACAAAAAGGCAGCATATTAAAGCAGATGAAGAAGAATTATTATATAGATTATCAAAAAAAGAGTATAATGATTTATTATATACAATAGTTGATTCTGACAATTTTCATGTCCATACTGATCGGGAGGTTTATTTAGAATTATGTGGACTTAAGTTTGTTATTTATCATAATCCTAATTTAGGTTCAAACAGACCTTCCAATAAATCATTAAAAAAACTAATTGAAGAAACAAATTTTGATAATAAGTATGGTAAAATACCTCCTGATATTAGGATTACAACTCATGGTTCTAATGGGTTTAGATTTATGCCAACAAGTAAGAGTACAGAAAACACAATCCATGGTGAACAAAGGGAAACTCCTGAAATTTGTATGAACATTAAGCTTCCAACATTTCAATCACCAAATATTTTGGATTATTTAAA
>CAYWFN010000053.1:0-5778 GCA_964457715.1 uncultured Methanosarcinales archaeon
TCCAAATGAATTAGAAGTATTTGATCCAGAAATAGAATCTAAAGAAAATCCATTCATCACCTTCAAAATATGAATTAAATGATTTTGTAGTAATTAGTGTTGATTTGATGGATCAAGCAGGAGATAAAATAAATGATGAAGTTAATTTAATAATTAAAAGAGGACTGTTTGAATTATTTAATGAAAAAATCCCTACTTCTGAGGCATTTGAGTATCAAATTAAAAATGATGAAAAATCTGGAGACTTAAGAATAATTGCAAAGTATGAAAGTATTTCATCAGAAAAGAAAATAAAAGTTTCTGGTGTACAGAATATTATTGAAAAGGGCTTTGATTATATTACAGGAGATTTTGTTCTGGATATAAAAAAATCATTGAAAAATTTGAAATATTTAATAATTGGAATAATAATCCTTACTGCATTGATATTAATTTTTTCCCATACTACTTTAAAAAAAGAATTTAGACAAATATTTAAAAAAAAATATAAAAAAGCGCAAGATGAAATAGATCATAAAAGTAAACTTGCACATAACTTAAAAAAAACGGTTAATAAAAAACATAAAGAAAAACATGAAATTCAAAGAATTGCGCAACAATATGTTGAAAAAGATGTTCTTGCTTCGACAATTAAAAAAGAACATCCTAAAGGTGGTATTAAAAAAAAAATAACATCTTTATTTGTAGATATAAGAGGGTATACTAAATTTGCTGAAAATGCTAAAGATCATGAACTACTTAAAACCTTAAGTTTATTTTTTAAAAAAGCGTCTGATTCAATTTATAGATATAATGGTTCTATTAATCAAATTGCTGGTGATCAAGTGTTTGCTGTATTTAATGTCATAAAAGAAGATAAAAATCATATTTTGAATGCAGCTAAAGCTGCTTTAGAAATTAGAAATAATTTTAGGAAATTGAATAAAGAGTTAATGGAAAAAAAGAGAAAACCAATAAAAATAGGAATTGGAATTAATACTGGAGAAGCTTTGATTACTCATTTAGGTTCTAGTAAAAAAATGACTTATACTGCAGTAGGTAATTCTGTAAATATTGCATCAAGATTACAAAATAGTGCGTCTTCTAATCAAATTTTGATTACAAAAAATATGTTAGATGTTATTAAAAAAGAGGTAATTGCTAAGGACTTAGGATATATCAATTTAAAAAATGTTTCAAAACCAGTAAACATATTTGATGTTGTTAAACTTAATATCTAGAATTAAATATAAGAAGTAGAATAAATCTACTAAATTTCTAATAACCTTTAAATATTAAACTATAAATTCTTATTAATATGGACCTGTAGCCTAGTCTGGAAATATTTTTTGGATGAATAGGGCAACGGCCTTCTACATTGCTGTACTTGCAGTAATAAAGATAGCCGTGGGTCAGGGGTTCGAATTATCTTAGTGATACGAAAGTCCCCTCAGGTCCGTCAGGTCCTGAGACCAGTAAATTTTTAATTTACGCTGCCTCAGGTCCGTTTTAATTTATCATTATTACCATATTTGTATTATCATATTTGTTTAAAAGGAGGCGTGGCCAAGTAGCTAAGGCAAGAGGCTGCAAAATTCATTGGGATTATGAGATTAATTCAATGATTAGAAGATCCCTCTGATCCTGGGTGCAAGAATTGGTGTCTGGAAGATCTAATTTTTCTGAATACCAATGAGCAAATCCCAGCGCCTCCTTATTCTTATAGTTAATTAATGAAAATTGGATTTTAATAAATTTAATAGGGTTATAGAGACACCTTGATTTCTCCTAGAAGAAGTTTTTGTTGGAGATTGTTTTTTGTTTGGTTTTTTGATTATTTTTAATATGGAAAATAAAAGATTAATTATGATAATACAAGAAGTTAAATACGATTAATATATTAAATATAATCAATATGTCCAAATTAAATATATAATAATATAATAAAATATTTATTATTTATTATTATTATTATAAGGATTTTTATATATTATTGGAAAATTCAAAATGTTTATTTTCATATATAATTTGCGAAATGAAACTGAGATTTTGGAAAATATGTTTCCAATGGAAATGAAGGGGTAAGTCTATAGTAACTACTATTTTGAGTTACAAATGTTTAAAAACCTTTATTTCCTTTGGAAGTTTATGAAAGAAAAAGGGTTGAAAGGATTCTTTAATGATTTCTTAAGTAAAGAGAGTTTATTTAAAGATAAGAAGGTTTTACAAGCTTCTTATACTCCAGAAACAGTCAAACATAGAGAAAAAGAAATAAAACACATTGCAAATATCTTAGCTCCTGTTTTAAAGTTAGATAAACCATCAAATTTATTTATTTATGGAAAAACAGGTACTGGAAAAACATTATCTGTTAAGTTTGTATCTAAAGAAATTTTGGAATTGGCGTCCCAAAATGCAATCCCTATTAAATCTGTTTATATAAATTGTAAGTTAAAAAAAGTTGCTGATACAGAATATAGATTAGTAGCTCAAATAGCAAGACAATTAGGTCAGGAAATACCTGCAACAGGTTTACCAACAGAAGAAGTTTATAATATTTTTTATAAAACTATAGATAAAGATAAAAAAATATTAATTTTAATTCTTGATGAAATAGATCAATTAGTTAGAAAAGCAGGAGATGAAATATTATATAATTTAACAAGAATTAATTCAGAATTAATAAATTCTCAGTTAAGTATATTAGGAATCTCAAACGATGTTTTATTTGCAGATAATTTAGATCCAAGAGTTAAAAGCTCTTTAAGTGAAGAAGAGATTGTTTTTGCTCCGTATAATGCCTTACAAATACAAGATATATTAAGACAAAGAGCTGAAAAAGCTTTCCAAGGAAATGCTTTAAGTAATGGGGTTGTTGAAAAATGTGCTGCTTATGCAGCTCGAGAGCATGGTGATGCACGGCGTGCTCTTGAATTGTTAAGAGTTGCAGGAGAGATAGCAGAAAGAAGCGATTGTAGTGTAGTAGATATTGAACACATAGATGCAGCTGAAGAAAAAATAGAAAAAGATAAGGTCTTTGATGTGATTATTTCACAACCAAAACAATCACAATTAGCATTATATTCTATAGTTAGTATTTATGAAAAAAAGCAAAATTTAATATTTACTGGTGAGGTTTATGAGTTATATAAAAAGTTGTGTGAAAATGTTAAGTTAAGACCTCTTACTCAAAGAAGAATATCTGATATTATTGCTGAATTAGATATGCTAGGAATAATAAGTGTTTCTGTTATTTCAAAAGGAAGATATGGAAGAACAAGAGAAATATCTTTATCAGTTCCCCAATCAATAGTCCCAAAGATTAAAACAATTTTAACTAAATCTTTAGATATTAAAGAATAAAAGTGGAAGTTTTGAATAAAAAAAAGGATGTTGTAGATTTTTTTCTAGATAAAGAGATATTAGTTTCTAGCGACTTTGTTAATAACATTATTAATGATGAGATTAAAAGAGAAGATGTAAATACAGAAAGATTAAATGAATTGAGATCTTCAAATTTATTAATCCTTGATAAAAATTTAATTAAAATTAAAAATTTGAAATTTAGCATAATTGAATTTAATAGGTTTAAAGTTTTTTATGAGAAAAATCAGAATAAAGTCTTATTTAATAAATTTATTGATTCTTTGTTAAATATAAAAGAGGAAAAAAAAATAGAAATTAAAAAAGATCCTACACCTGTGAATGTTTTATTTTCCTATGAAGAAGAGAGCAAAAAAAGAACTTATGATCATTTTGTATCTTATTATAGAGCAAGGTATAATCAGATTAAGAATATTTTGATTGGCAGAGATGAATTAAATAATATGCTTTCTGTTAATAAAATTTTATCCAAAAAAGAAAGAGAAACAGTTTCAATTATAGCAATGGTTACTAAAAAAAGAATTACCAAGAATTCTAACATTATCTTAACTGTAGAGGATCTTACAGGATCTATTAATGTCCTAATAAATAAAAATAAAGCAGAACTTTATGACAAAGCTCAAGACATTTCTTTGGACCAAGTTTTAGCATTCCAAGGTGTTAATGGGAACAATATAATTTTTATAAATAATATCTTATGGCCAGAGATCCCTCTTAATAAAGAATTTAAAAAATCTCCAGATGAAACTTATGCTATTTTTATTAGTGATACTGAATTAGGATCTAAATTTTTTTTAAAAGATTCATTTGAAAACTTCTTTAAATGGATCAGTGGGGAAGTAGGTAATAAAATACAAAAAGAAGTAGCATCTAAAGTAAAATATTTATTTATTTTAGGTGACTTAGTTGATGGTGTAGGTGTTTATCCTGGACAAGAAAATGATTTAATAATTCCAGATATATATGAGCAGTACAAATCTTTTGCTAATTATTTGAAAAATGTACCAAATGATATAAAGATTATTATTTGTCCAGGAAATCATGATGCAATGAGGATAGCTGAACCACAACCACCTCTTTATAAGGATTTTGCTGCACCAGTTTGGGAACTTAAAAATGTGATGATGGTTAGTAATCCTGCTTATGTAAATATCCATTCTAGTGAAAATTTTTCTGGATTTGATATATTAATGTATCATGGATATTCATTGATACCTTATTCAGAAAATGTTGATAGTATAAGGATAGCAGGAGGTCAAGAAAGAGTAGACTTAACAATGAAATATTTGCTTAAGAATAGGCATTTAGCACCAACTCATCAATCAACTTTGTCATTACCTACCTCAGATAAGGATCATTTAGTAATAGATAGAATCCCTGATTTTTTTGTTACTGGACATGTTCATAGAACTTCAGTAAGTAATTATAGGAATATTACTCTGATAAATGCTTCATGTTGGACAGGTATGACTCCAAATCAAGAAAAGAGAGGACTAAAACCTCAACCATGTAGGGCTATTATTGCTAATTTACAAACAAGACAAATTAAAATAATGAATTTTGATAAATAATAAATTGGTAAATTAATAAATAAGGAATCAATAATTTAAAAATAAATAAATAAACAATAATTAAAGAACAATAACTAAAAGATAATAAATAAAAAATGGTATGTTCAAAAGAAATGCAAAATTACTTTGATTCAATTTTAACTAAAGTTAACATTGAATTAGAGATTGCAAAAAAGGCAAGAAAAAAAGGATTAGATCCTGATGATAATGTAGAAATTAGATTAGCAAAAAATTCTGCTGAACGTGTTATTGGACTTATTTCTATTATTGCTCCTCAAATCATAAATAAAGGTGTTGAAAAAAGAATATTAGATCTTGAAAAAAAATATGGAATACTTGATAAAAGGGTAGCTTTAATTATTTCTTTGGAAATAGCTCAAGAAAAATATTGTAAATTTAAAGATAAAAAAGAAGCAATGGAAATAGGTATTAGGACTGGTTTTGCATATATTACTTTGGGTGTTGTATCAAGTCCTTTAGAAGGATTTACCCAATTAAAAATAAAAAAAAGAAGAGATGGTAAAGAATATTTTTGTATGTACTATTCTGGTCCAATTAGAAGTGCTGGTGGTACAATGGCAGCTTGGTCATTGATTATAGGAGATTATGTTAGAAAGAATATGAATTATTCAGAATATGATCCAGATGAAAGAGAAATAAAAAGGATACATAGAGAATTAAGTGATTATCATGAATATGGTACAAATCTTCAATATTTCCCATATGAAGAAGAATCTAATTTCTTAGGTGAACATCTTCCTATTGAAATCTCTGGTGATCAATCAGAAAAATGGGAAGTAAGTAATTATAAAGATTTACCAAGAGTTGAAACAAATCTTTTAAG
>CAYWFN010000054.1:0-3977 GCA_964457715.1 uncultured Methanosarcinales archaeon
CCAATTTCCAAGAATATGAAGATATTCATCAATAAATTCAGAATTTATTGCTGTTTTATAATGTCTAAATGCTTTTACATAATCCTTACCTTTGTATAATATACTTGCTTTTGCTATACTATCTGTAAGTTCAAAAAATTCTCTTTGATATTTTTCATCTATTACTATTTTCTTTTCATTCCAAACAAAAGTCAGTTTACCATTAGCTTTTTCAAATATATATCCTCTATGTTTGACTATTTCTTTGGTTATTCCTTCTTCTTGTTTAACAGGTTCAACAACTTCACTTATATCAGCAACAGCTTCAGGAGTCATAGTATATGCTTCAGTTGTCATTGTTTGCACAACTTCTTTTCTAATCAATTCTTTCTTATTACAACCAATATTGTGAGATACAGAATAGATCCCTCCAGCTAATATTGCTGAAGCAATCATTGTTATTGTTATTTGTCTATAAGGAATTCCTTTTATTCTATTTATTCCACTTTCAACAAAATCATATACATAACAAATTTTATCCAATGCATTAACTGAGAATTTTTTCAATTTATCAATAGATGATTGATTCATTAATAATCTTGTATGTTTTATTTGTGCATCTATTTGTGATTCTAATTGAACCTTTTCAGTGCTTATTGTTGAATACTTTATTGATTCTTTTATTTTGTTGTAATATTCATTTGCTTTTTTTGCTTTGTTAATATCTAGAAAACTTTGTGCTAAAAAAGCATAAATTCTTATATCATCTTTTATAAAAAGTCCTTTATTATCTTTAAAAAACTTTTCTCTTGCTTTAGCTGATTTTAATTTCTTAGCTTTTTCAATTAATTTATCTGGTTCAAGCATGCCATAATATTCATTCTGAATACTTGCTAATTTCAAACAAATATCTGGTAATTGATATTCTATTTTGTTTTTTCCTTTTTCTTTTTTAATAATCTTCTTTATTTTACTTCGATTAATTAATTCAACTAGATCATTACAATTTCTAGGTAAATCTAGATGTTTCTGTTTAATTCTTTTAGTTAATTGAACATTACTTTTAGGTAATCTTTTTTCATCCATTATTAAATTCTCCTAACATCCATTCTAAAAGATGAAAATATAATCCAACCATAAAATATTTTTCAGATGAATCAATTATTACTTCTATTTGGTTAGGACTTAATTTATCAGTACTTGGTGGGATTTGTAAGCCCAATATTCTACCTGAGAGCACTCTCTCTGGTCTTAGAATAAATGACTCTATCTTTTTATAATCAAAGACTCCTGCTTTTTTCATTTTATATTCCAGTTCTTTCATTCTATTGATTACTGTGTTATTTTGCAAAAGTTTTTTTTTTCTAATGAATTTCATTAAGTTAGATAATAATGATTCTGCATTCCCTAATGTAACTACTGTAGGGACCTTTAGAATGCTGTGCTTATCCTTTTTGTCAAACATTTCCATTAATTTATTATATCCTTCCTTTGTCTCAAATTGGTCTACAAAAAATGAAAATATAAAATCATCTTCTAATTCTTGAGCATCTTTATATCTTTCAGAACATGGAAGAATACATTTCTTAGTTATAAAATTTAGATAATTTGGTGATTTATTTATTCTACCCATAAATTGACTTATATCCCCTTGTTTTTTTTCTTTAGAAGTTGCTTCTATAATAGAATCTATTGAATTAATAAAACTTATACTTTTCTTTTTTTGGATCATCTCTGATTCACCAAACTCCTCAAATAAAAGCTTAAATGACATTAATTCATAAAATACAATTCCAGTAGAATAAATATCAATTCTATGATCAAAACCACTAAATAGTTTTTTTAATTTACCTAGTTTTTTATTTCTCTCAAGTAATTCAGGAGCACTATAACAAGGCAATGCTCTTGTTCTTGTATTTCTTTGTTTTACAGGTGATTCTTGAACTTTATATATACTTCCAAAATCTGTAATTTTTAGCAAACCCTTTTCTGTAATTATTAAATTATCTGGTTTAATGTCTCTTACACATTGCCCTTTTGCATGAATGAACTTCAATCCTTCACATAATTGAATCATATAATTAACACAATCCATCCAAGATAATTTTAATGATGTACCTTCATTATAATACTCATCTATTGTTTCTCTTAAAGTACTCCCCTTAATATATTCTGTTAATAAATGTGGTGTTTTATCACTACCCATTTCTAAAACTTCATATACTTCCATAATATTTGGATGTTTTGCTCCACCTAATACTTCTAATTCATCTCTGTAATTTTTTTGAGCATCTTTATGTCTTGGTTCTTTAATTACTCTTTCTTTTTTCACTTCATGATCAAAAACTACATAAACATGGGAATAACCCCCTTTATCTAAGTATTTTCTATATTCAAATCTTTCACCATAATTCTCTTTTAATTTTTTTATAAAATTTTCTTCTTTTCTTTCACTTACCATAATTCTCATCTCCATTGAATTTTTCAATTATTATCATAGTATAATCATCACCTTCTGAAAGATCTTCTATTGCTTCTTCTTTGCTAAGATAATTCAATCTTGAGTGTATTTTAACCATTTCCACAGGGTTTTGTATTTTGTCAACTAATTTATTTATACAATCATCAGCATTATTATTAGTAAGAATTTTTGCTATCTCTTTATTACTCACTGATTTATAACATCCATCAGTACACATTAAGATCTTTTTAATTTTTGATAAATATATTATACTAGAATCTACTAAAGAAATACGAAATTTATGATCCCCTATGTGCCTATCAAGATTTGAACTTTCTGGGTGAACTTTCTTTTCATCATCATTTAATTTATTTTTGAAAACATAAAGTACTTTTTTATACACCTCTTTAATTTTATTATGATCTTGGGATATTTGATATAAATTATTTTTATTATCTAAGATATATAATCTACTATCCCCTACATGACAATAATATAATTTATTTTTGTATATTAAGCCAATGTCAAGAGTAGCACCCATTCCATAATATTTTTTTTCTTGTTTCCAGTCTCTGATTATTGCTCTGTTTGTAGCTTTCATAACAGTAATCATTATATCTAGGATTAGATCATCTAATCCTAAGCCAATATCTTTTTCATTTTCATCTAAAAACTCTGGAAGACAATCTATTAAATTTAATGCAAATTCACAAGAATGTTTACTAGCAACTTCTCCTGATTTTTTCCCACTTATTCCATCAGAGATTACAAAAATATTAAGTTCTTTGTTTATTAATTTATGATCTTCATTTTCTTCTTTGTTTTTGCCTTGTTTTGACAAACTTGCAACTTTAAGATTCATTTTGTTCTCCTACATACAACTGATTACAGATTTTCTCATCAAGATTTAAGCCTACTTTTTCCTTTTTTATTAGATTATATACTAAAACTTCTTTATCATTAAAAATTATTAACTCATTCTTACCTAATTCTATATTTTTTGGAAAATTATTAAAATCCTCTAAATTTATCTCCCCTACTACTGTTGTTTTTATTGATTCATTAGTCGGTTGTATATCTTTTATCTCTAATTTCTTTTTATCTGGTTTTAATAAGTATATTCTTATTTTATCATTAACTTCACGAGCAGCATAGTCTTCTATAATCTCTGACTCGTAAATCCTGCTAGAATCATCATATCTTTGTTCTAATTTATGTTGTTTAAAATCATAAATGTTTAGATAAACTTTCCCTTGTTTTCTTTTTTTACATAATAAATATCTTCCTAAGAAATTATTTTTTGATAATAATCCTTTATAATCATAATACCCTATGTTGTTGTCAGATGAATCTAGTTTGTGTATTATTAATGCTGTTTTTGAACTACTTCTTTTTGACATAAGTATAAAACAACCATATCTATTAATTGATGAGAAATCCCAGGTTGAAAAGATCTCTGGAAGCTTAATGTTTTTTATTTTAGCTTGGTTTAATTTAATTTCTAAAATGGGATTCCAATCTACTCCGAACGCATTAA
>CAYWFN010000054.1:4001-4742 GCA_964457715.1 uncultured Methanosarcinales archaeon
TACCTAGCCCTTTTTCATTAAATTTCTCACTCTTACCTTGTGTATTAATAAGAAGATTGTTAAGATTTATTTGAAGGTAATCATTCTCTTTTTCATCTACAATAATTAAATTGTCATCTATAATTTCGCATAATGATAAGTCCTGCCTCATCTTATTACAAGGGCGTGATTTAGCATCTCCTGAATACTTAGAATTAATCAAACTAATTATATTCTCCTCTTTTTTAATCCCATAATGTGAAGTTTTATGGTTTATAGTATTTATTAAAATGAATTTAAAGTCATATAATAATACAATATAATTTTTCCAAAGCTTTACATCATTACATTCCTGTTCAAAATTAGTTTCCTCTTTAAAATTGATTACTCTTGGTTGATTATTTTTATTATAATATGAAATTTCTACTTCATTATTTTGAATTATTATTCTACTATTTATTTGTTTATTACCTGATCCTTGTATTCTATTTTTTAGTGTTAAGTAATAATCACCAATTATTCTCCTTATTTTATCTGTAATATTATTTCTTTCAGCATTTAATTTTTCAATTCTTTTATCATTATCATAAGTTATACATGCATCTATTACTTCTATTATTTCATTATCAATTCCCCATCTTTCTAATTCTGTTCTAATAAAAGGATATTCTTTTGTTTCTATTGTTTCACCTATTTTAGGTTCCAATATTCTTTTTCTGCATTGCTTGTATATTTTTCTATCTGTTTTTTTATTTACTGGTG
>CAYWFN010000054.1:4788-5756 GCA_964457715.1 uncultured Methanosarcinales archaeon
AAGAAGTGTATAAAATAATATTATTGCTGCTGAAAACATATTGGATTCAGGAAATTCCATAAGTTTACCATTAAACTTTTCTCTACAAAGTTTACTGTCTGGATAAAATTCTGGTGCTTCTGTGTCTATTGAACATAGGGTTGCTCTTTCTTGTTCACTCATAGAATGTCTTGGCAAACTTCCAAAATCAAATAATTTAGACCCATATGGTGAAAATATTTTTTTTTTATCTAAACTTTTTAAACCTAATAACTCTGTGGATTTGATATTAATACCTATATTTAATGCTTTTAGATCTTTATGTATAGTACCTATTTTATGACATGCATCTAATGCGTGGCATACTTGATAAAATAAAAGCATTGATTCTTCAACATTTAACCTTTTTCCTTCACTTAAACTTAAAAGTTCATCTAAAGTTAGATCAAAACATTCCATAATACGATAATAATTGTTATCTTCTATTGTTGTTCCAATTTGAGAATTTGCTGTTTTTTCATATGCTATGTATGGGTTATTGATTGTATCAAGATTTACACGATTTGTTTCATCATCAATAAATCTTGCAAAAATCTTTTTTTTTTTCTCCTTTTCACCTTTAGTGTTTTTTATTCCTTTTTCATTTTCATAACGTTCAATAATTCTTTTCCAACCTGTTTTTCCAATAGTATTCCAATTTATTTTCTTTATTGCAAGAGCTCCTTCTAATTTTCTTTCCTGGTAATAAGTACTATACTTTCTTCTATAAGCTTTAAAAACTTCCCCAGTTTCTCCTTTATTTATTTTGCTTACTATTAAATAGTCTTTATTTTCAAGATTTTCAGCTTCAACAAAACAATCACATATATCTTTTGCTTTATTCTTTTCTTTTCTATATTCATATATCCCTTTTTTAAGACCTGTTTGCGCTTCGCCATTTTCTCTAAAAAAAGCATGTTCTTTTACAATTATTTCTACATCATTAAGAT
>CAYWFN010000055.1:0-5675 GCA_964457715.1 uncultured Methanosarcinales archaeon
ATTCCAATCACTAAACCAAACATAGCATTTTTATTAAATACAGTAGCAATCAAAGCAACTATAATTCCAATCAATAATCCGTTAGTAATTCCTGCTAAAACTTCATTAATCAAAACCCTTTTACAAGTTTTTAATTCAACTTCTTTCAAAGTTAAACCTCTAATCATAACAGCTGAAGTTTGGGTTCCAGCATTACCACCCATTCCTGCAACAATTGGCATGTAAACAGCTAATAAAACCAAAGCATTTATTGTGCTCTGAAAAAAACCAACTACAGCAGCAGCCAAAAATGCAGTCATAAGATTAATAACAAGCCATCCAAACCTATTCTTAACTTTTACAGTAAAATTATCTAGAACATCCTCTTGTTCAGATACACCAGCAAAATCATACAAACTATTTGTAGGATGACTATGAAGAACTCTAAGAACATCATCAGAAAAAATTACACCAAGTATACTGTCATCATTATCTAATACAATGATCTTATTATGAGGATGTTTTTTAAAAACATGAATTACCTCTTTTTGGTCAGCATCAAACTTAATAGTTGACAATCTTTTAACATGTTTTCCAATTTTCTCTCTACCAGAATATAATGCGAATTTATGACCTGTAATTTCACCTACAAAAAAACCATCATCTATAACTAAAACTACAGGAAACTTTCCAGTTAATTTTTCATGTTTTTTTATTAATTTAGAAACTTGTTTAAATGTAAGATCTGTATCTACTTCAATATAATCAAGGCTCATTAAACCAGCTGCGCTTTTTGGATCAAATTTTAATAAGAATTCAACTTTATCTTTAGTATCTTTTTTTAATTTTTTTATTATTCTTTTTTTTCTACCATTATCTAATACTTGCAACAAAGTAATAGTATCATCAGGACCTAAATAATGTATTAAATTAACTATCTCCTTATTCTTAAGTTCATCAAGAATCTTTTTTCTGAATTTTTTAGATAATTTTAAAAGAGTAAAACCTTGATTATTTATAGGAACATTTTTAAAAATATCAATTCTATGTTTAGAAGTCTTTAATTTATACAATAGATAATGTTCTTCCTCTTTTTTTATCATTATATATATATTTTTAATTTAATATTATTTAAACTTACCTATCAATTTCCTAAACAAACCCATAACAACAAATGCCTCTCTTTTAGTTAAAAAAGCTTTGTTTATTACTCTTTTCCAAACAAGCTTTTGTGTTTGTTTCTTTTCTTTTGTAGAAAATTCCAACCTACCTAAGATCTTATTCAACATTTTCAATATCTGCTTTTTATCAACATCTTGAGCAGGATTGATTCTATCCAACTTAGTCTCCAGATTGCTAATCTTAAACAATTCATATAATAAGATTCCAACTGAATGACTTAGATTTAATGTAGGGTATTTCTTAGATGAAGGTATTGTTACAATAAAATCACATTTATTTATTTCTTCATTAGTCAAACCTATACCTTCTCTACCAAACAATAAACCAATCGAAGTTTTCTTTGGTAACTTGCTCAACTTCAAAGCCAATTGCTCAGGTAACAAAGGCAATCTATTAACATTATAATCACTACCTAACTTTGCTGTAGTTCCAACTACATAATCAAATTTAGGCCATCTCTTAACAACCTTTGCTTTCCTTAGAATATCTTGTGCATGCTTTGCTCTATTCTTTACTTCAGTTGATAAATGATCACATTTAGGATTAACTATAACTAACTTATCAAAACCAAAGTTCTTCATAATCCTACATATAGCACCTATATTTCCAGAAATCTCAGGCTCAACTAATACAATTGATATCATTAATAAGAATATATAGAAAGTAATTTAAAAAGTTAATGTAAAAAAGAATCTTAAACCAACACATCTGAACTTTCAACATCAGAGATATGTTCTCCTTTTTCTTCTAAATTATATACTTTTCCATCAAATAGATCATTTACTGAGTTTACTGTTCTTTGTTTCATTTTGGATTATAATTATCATCAATGTTTTTTTTAATATATTTATTTAAAAATTCTTGTGCAAATTCAGAAGGTTTTCCATTATCATTATCATTCAAAACAATATCAGCAACTTCACTTAATTCATGTTCATGTGATTTAAATCCAGGTCCACTAGTTCCATGATTCCCTGAGTGAACAATTATTGTATTGTTTTTTGGTCTTTTTTCAAATTTCATCTTTTTATATTATTTAAAAGGAAGCAAGTCCAAGAGTTTATTAGAAATTATAAAGTCGTAGTGGGGGGATTTTATAATCATGATTACTCTTGGACCTCCCTACATACTATAGATAGATGAACTAGTATATAAATCTTTCTTTTATTTTGTTACCCTTTAGTGACTAATTGAGTATAGAAACCTTTATAAGTATAGGTTTTTATATATAGAATTATGAAACAAGACAAAGCTTCTATGAAAAAGACAAAATTTAGATGTACTAAATGCAAGTATGAGTTCGAGCCTTGGAAAAAAGGGAGAACAAAGCCTTTTTTCAGATGCCCATATTGTGGCACAGAAGGTAGTGTTACAGAAAAAAAACATATATTAGAAGAATTGTACTGAACAACAAAGAACTGGTTCTAATCCTATTTTAAGCTAAGTATACGCTGTGAATTCTTAAGCTTAACACCAACCTTATCTTGTCTTTCTAATTCTTTTAAATATCTATAAAATGAAGTCTTACCACACAACCCGTGTTGCTCTACAATGAGGTTATAAAGCTCGTAAGCAGTGAATTCTTTAGATCTAAGCATTGTGATTATCTTATTTTTAACAATAGTAGCCTTATTTTGCTGAAATTGTTTAACTAATCTAAGTTCTACAGGGACCCGTTCGTTTCTTTTGGAACCAGTTCCACTGGAACTCAAGGGGTGTTTATCTAGTATTTTATCAATTTTTTCTATCAAAATAGCCATTTTTTTGCTGTTTTCTCTTACTATTTCACTCAAATTAGCTTGATTTTGTTTCAAAAACCTCATTTCTGACTCAATATATCCAATAGAAGAACTAATTTTGGCAATAGTACTAGAATTCTTAGAAATGTCCTTTTTAGACTTATCAAAAGCTTTCTTCACTGCTTTTTCAAAGCTTAATTCAGTTCCAACCAGTTCCCCCATACATAATCAAATAAAACTAGTTCTTAATAAAGATTTTGTGAGTATAAAGAAAGAGTAAAAATCAAATATAACCTAACCACATAGCAATCAACATACCAACACCCAATAATAACAAGATTATTCCACCAATTAAATGCAGAACCTTAAGCTTTTTAGTTCTCCATTCTTCAGCTTTTTCAGTTGTTGTAAATCCAAAATATATTGCTAAAGTAATCAATAGCATAGGTAAGACAAATATAAAATTATACAAAATTAATAACATATAAGCATAGTTTCTTGATGTAACTTCTGCTAATAATCCTAAAATAGCTAAATATGGACCAGATGTACAAGGTAACAAAAACAATGAAACTAAAAATCCAACTAAAAAAGCACCTTTAACAGTTGTAATCTCTTTTATGATGTCCTTCATCAAAGGCCTCCATTTAAGTGGAACTTCCATTATAAACCATTTACCATACCAAAAATAATCTTTTAAATTAAATAATCCAATTAAAATAGCTAAAATTGAAACTATAAAATAAAATATTCTAGTTAATCCAGAAGATTTTAAAGCACTAAACAAACCAATTCCCATTAGAAAATAAGAAATAAATGTTGATAATGTAAAAGCTAATCCAGCAAATAAGGCTTTTTTTTTAATGCCTGTTGCTAATATTGTTGTTAATAATATTATTAAAACAGCAAAAACACAAGGATTAATAGAATCAAGTGCAGCAGCAAATATAACAGCTGAAATAGTCGCTTTTTCCATATTTTCATTAGAACCTAAAGAATCTGTTTCGGCAATTGTTTGAGTAACCTCCTCAACATTATTTTCAGGAATAGTACAAAACTCTTCAACACATTGTTTAATATATATTTCTAAATCTTTTTCAATTTCAGAATTATGTCCTTCAAACACCCTATCCTTAATATATACAACTGGAACACCATCAACATTAACACCATATTTTTTAGCATATTGATAATATAATTTTATGTTATCATCTTCATTCACTTCATATTTATAAACTTTTAAATAATCTACTTCTTTTTGAATATCATCAAGAAATAGTTCCATTCTTACACAATGTTGACAACCAACACTATAAAACATAATAAGTTCAACACCTTCTCCTTCTGGAATTACTGTATGATCCTTAGGTACTAAAAGAAATATAGTTACAGCTATTAACAAAACAATGAGTATTATTGAAATTGGTGAAACTTTTTTCATATTAATAAAGACTTTTGTGGTTGTTTAAATATTTTTCTATCTATCTCTTCCAAAGCCCTTTCTTCTTCCTACAAATTGATAATTTCCACCTTGGATTCTAATAGCTTTACCATTTACTATAGCATCAGCTATTTTTTGTCTTGCTGTTAAAACTAATCTATGGAATGTTGGTTGAGATATATTCATACTTTTAGCACATTCTTCTTGATCCAAACCTTTTAAATCTTTTAATCTAATAGATTCAAACTCTTCAACTGTAAACACAACCTCTTCTAATTCTCTTATTCTTACACCTGCAGGTTTAAAATAAGTTGTGCTTGGTTGAAAACCTACTCTTCTACATCTTCTTGGCCTAACCATCTTTTTCCTCTACCTAATCCTCTTCCTCTAAATACTTTTTTACCTTTGTTACAAGGTCCTAATCCTCTTCCTGTCATAGGCCCTTTTCCTAAAGGTCCTGTTCCATCTTTTGCTGGCATAATAAACACCTCCATATGTTTAGTAATAATTGTACTTAAGCACATTATGAATATATATTCATTTAACTATATAAACCTTTTGATTTTTTATCATTAAAAATAGAAACATTTATAATGAATATATATTCATTACTATTTATAAAGGTTTCTGTGAAAACATTTTTAAACAAATCAAACTAAATAGACTACATGAAAGTCATAATAGTAACAGGATCAGTTGGCACAGGTAAGAGCAAAGTAGCTAAGAAATTGGCTCTTGAGAAAGGGTATGAATATATTAATGTGGCAAAGCTAGTTAAGAAAGGTAAACTCTACGACAAGTATGACAGAAAAAGAAGAACCTATGTTGTTGATACAAAGAAATTGAACAAGTTCTTGATTAAGTTGATAAAGACTTATAAAAATAATAAGATCAAAGGTATTGTTATTGATTCTCATATGTCACATTATCTTCCTAAGAAGTATGTTGATCTGTGTATTGTTACTAAGTGTGAGCTTAAGAGATTAAGGAAAAGGTTAGTTAAGAGGAAGTATAATAAAGCAAAGATTAGGGAGAACTTAGATTGTGAGATCTTTGATGTTTGTTTGAATGAAGCTAAGGAGAAAGGGCATAAGGTGAAGGTTGTTGATACAAGTAAAAAAAAGAAAAAATAAAAAAGATTATTCAGTCTTAATTAATTCTCTACCAAGCAAATATCCATTTGAATCTAGATCAAATAACTCACGAACACATTTTACAGATTTGCTTAAAGATTTAACATAAACTTCTGGAGCAACAAATGCTTTATTTACTTCAGCATTATAACTATACATATTGCCATTAAATTTAAACACTAAACTGTATTCTTGATTTCT
>CAYWFN010000056.1:0-2979 GCA_964457715.1 uncultured Methanosarcinales archaeon
AAAAATAACATTAGATAAAAAATTAACAGAAATATGTGGTCTTAGCACACAATTATACAACATATTTGATAAGAAGTATGGAAAACCAGCAGAATATATACTAACAAATGCTCACAGAAGAAGAGTTCTTATTAGTGTAAATGCAAGAGAGCTTTACCATTTATCTAGATTAAGACAAGATGCACACGCACAATGGGATATAAGAAATACAGTTAATAGAATGATAAACTTAGCAATACAACAAGCTCCTTTAACATTTATGCTGGCAGGTGGAAAAGATAAGTTTGATGAGATAAAGCAAAGATTGTATGAAGAGTAAAAAAAGAACACAAAACACAACCCAAGGAAAATAGTCCTATAAATAAATTAAGAGAAATAAAACAAAATATTAATTATTCTAACCCAGTACTACCAAATCCACCTTCACCTCTAGAAGAATGTTCTAAATCATTAACTTCTTCAAGAACAGCTGTAATATGCTGCTGAATTATCATCTGAGCAATTCTCATGCCTTTCTCAATCTGAAAATCTTCTTTACCAAGATTCTTTAAAACAACACACACTTCTCCGCGATAACCAGAATCAACAACTCCTGCTAAAGCATGGATCTCATTTTTTACTGCTAAACCACTTCTGTCCCATATCAAACCAACATAACCAAGTGGTATAGCCATCTTTATTCCTGTTTTTACAAGATATTTATCACCTGCTCTAAGTAAAACAGATTCAGCAGCTCTTAAATCAAAAGCAGCATCACCTTGATTAGAATAACTAGGTGTTTGAACATCTGATATTTTTTGTATTTTAATCTTCATCTTAGATTAGGAAAATACAAAGAGTATATAATATTTTATTATAATCATTGAGTACTCAACAAACTATATAAATAAGTTATGATTTCTTTTTTTAATCATGCGACCAAAAAAAGATGAATATTATTTATCTCTGGCTTATGAAGTTTCTAAAAGAGGTACTTGTAAAAAAACTTGCTATGGAGCAATAATTGTAAAAGATGATCAAATAGTTAGCACAGGCTATTGTGGTGCTCCTAGAGGTGCTCCTAATTGTTATGATTTAGAAGATTGTCCAAGAGTTTTACAACAAATACCAAGCGGACAAAGATATGAATTATGCAAAAGTGTTCATGCTGAGATGAATGCTATTGTTAATGCAGCTAGAGCAGGTGTATCTGTGCTTGGTGGTACAATGTATTTAGCAGGCAGAAAACTTAGTACTGAAAAAAAATCACCAAATCCTTGTAGGATGTGCAAAAGAGCAATAATTAATGCAGGAATTGTAAGTGTTGTTTATAGTAGTAATAACAGTGAAATAAGAATAATTGATATTAATGAATGGTTAAGCAATCCTGAGGAATTATAATATTATCTAAATCAAAGTAGTAAAAAGGTTTTAAAAAATGGGTGAAAAAGGTGTTAATCAAGTTAGGAAAAGAGATGGTTCTATAGTTTTGTTTAATAAAGATAAGATTACAGAAGCTATTTTCAAAGCTGCAAAATCTGTAGGTGGTGAAGATAGGGAAGTTGCAGAAAAATTATCAGATCAAGTTGTTGCTATTCTAAATAAACAGTTTGGTGACATAACATTACCAACTGTTGAACAAGTCTCTGATATTGTTGAAAGAGTTCTTATTAAGAACCAATATGTTGATACCTCAAAATCATTCATACTTTATAGGTATAGACATAAGGCAATAAGAGATGTTAAGGAATCTGTTGCAGAATCTGTTGCAATAATTGATAATTATGTTAGTCAAGCTGACTGGCGTGTTAAAGAAAATTCTAATATGGCATATTCATTGCAAGGTCTAAATAATCATGTTACTACAACATTAGTTGCTAAATACTGGTTAGATAAATTATATCCAAGCGATATTAGTAGTGCTCATAAAAATGGTGAAATACATATCCATGATCTTGGTACACTCGGACCATACTGTGTTGGTTGGGATATAAAAGATATTTTAATGTCAGGTTTTGGAGGAGTAATAACAAAAACAGAATCAAAACCACCAAAACATCTTAAGACAGCATTAGGTCAGATTGTTAATTTTTTTTATACACTTCAAGGAGAATCAGCAGGTGCTCAAGCATTGTCAAATTTTGATACTTATCTTGCTCCATTCATAAGATATGATAAGATGGATTATAAAAGAGTAAAACAAGCATTACAAGAATTTATATTTAATATGAATGTCCCTACAAGAACAGGATTCCATACTCCTTTTACAAATATAACAATGGATCTTAAGATTCCTGAGTTTGTAAAGAATGAACCAGTAATAATTGGTGGAAAATTAATGACAGAAACTTATTCTAGTTTTCAAAAAGAGATGGACATATTTAATAGGGCATTTGCAGAAGTAATGATGGAAGGAGATGCAAAAGGTCGTGTTTTTACATTTCCTATTCCAACTTATAATATAACAAAAGATTTTGACTGGGACAATTCTGAGCATGATATGATTTGGAAAATGACTGCAAAATATGGAATACCTTATTTTTCTAATTTTATTAACTCTGATATGAAACCAGATGATGTGAGAAGTATGTGTTGTCGTCTACGTTTAAATAATAAAGAACTTGAAAAAAGAGGTGGTGGCTTGTTTGGTTCTAATCCATTAACTGGTAGTTTAGGAGTTGTAACAATCAATCTTTCAAGAATTGGGTTCTTAGCAAAAAATGATCAAGATTATTTTGAAAGATTAGAAAAATTGATGAATCTTGCTAAAAAAAGTCTTGAATTAAAAAGAAAATCTTTAGAAAGGTTTACACAAGGAGGCCTTTATCCTTATTCTAAATTCTATTTAAGACATCTGTATAAGAGAGACAAAAAATATTGGAAAAATCATTTTTCTACAATTGGTATTATTGCTATGAATGAATCTTTATTAAATTTTTTAGGCTGTGGTATTGCATCTGAAAAAGGAAAAACTTTCACTTTAAAAGTTATGGTTTTTAT
>CAYWFN010000056.1:2989-5667 GCA_964457715.1 uncultured Methanosarcinales archaeon
AAAAAATTATCAGAATATCAAGAAGAGACTGAAAACATGTATAATCTGGAAGCAACACCAGCAGAAGGTGCAAGTTATAGATTTTCTAAAAAAGACAAGGACCTGTATCCTAATATAATTGTTGCTAATGAAGAAGAATATCAAAATAAAGGTGCAGCACCTTATTATACAAACTCAACTCAGCTGCCTATTGGTTATACAAATGATATATTTGAAGCGCTTGAATTACAAGATGAGATCCAATGTAAATATACAGGAGGTACAGTGTTGCATGGTTTTCTAGGTGAAAGATTGACATCTTCTGAAAGTGCAAAAAGATTGGTAAAAAAGATAGCTAATAATTTTAGTCTGCCTTATTTTACATTAACACCAACATTTAGTGTATGTCATAAACATGGTTATCTTAATGGTGAACATAATTATTGTCCAAAATGCGATGCTCTTATTGATAATCTGCAGGAGAATCTTAAGAAAAGAACAAGATGCGAGATCTATAGCAGAGTTGTTGGTTATCTGCGTCCAGTTCAGCAGTGGAATACTGGTAAAAGGGCAGAGTTCTTTGATAGAAAGACTTTTGATGAAACAAAATCATTATCACATCATGTTGAAAAGGTAAAGATACAAAATGGAAATCAAAGGCTTCCAGCCTACTAGTTTGATTGATTATCCTGAAAAGGTTTGTTCTGTTATATTTATTTCTGGTTGTAATTTTAGGTGTGGTTATTGTCATAATAAGGATTTGGTTCTCGACAACCCAAACAATCCCTTAAGAACAATACCAGAATCAGAAATACTTAGACATCTAGATAAGAGAAAACATTTAATCGATGCAGTTTGCATTACAGGTGGTGAGCCAACACTTTACATTGAATTAATTGAATTAATAAAAAAGATTAAGAAACTAAATCTGTTAGTAAAACTAGACACAAATGGAAGCAACCCTAAATTGCTCAAAGAACTCATAAACAATAACCTAATCAATTATATAGCAATGGATGTAAAAGCGCTTTTAGAAAAAGAAAAATATGAAAAAACAATAAATACAAATATAGACATAGAAACAATAAAAAAAACAATAGACATAATAACAAAATCAGGAATAGGCCATGAGTTCAGAACAACAGTTGTTCCAAGTCTCCTGAGTAAAGAAGATATGATAGACATTGCAAAGCAGTTAGCAACAAAAACAGAATCAACAACAAAATCAACAAAAACAAAACTAGTACTGCAACAGTTCACAAAACAAACAGAACTCCTAGACTCATATTTCAACAACCAACAATCTTATTCTGATGAAGAATTGGAAGAGATTAGGAAAGAGTGTGAAGAATTTGTTAAGACAGAAATTCGTTAATCCAACTCATCCAGATCAGGCAGCATTGTATACTTATACTTCTTGAACTCAAGAACAGATTCGTATGAGGCAATTACGTCTGAGAATTTGTTTTTTAAGTCTGTGATTAGGTCTTGAAATTGTTGTCTTGACTTTGTTAAAGCTTCTACAATAATAATCTGGCTACCAACAGATTTATATGCCCACCTAATGTTACTGTGGTTGTTTAAGAACCTAGCTAATTTATTTTCTTTTTCTTTAACTAAATTATGAACTGTTAATAATAAAAAGTTCATTGAATAATTTAATTTTCTGTTATCTATCAGAATTTGATAAGAATTAATCAAGCCAGAATCTTGTATTTTTTATAATCAGTACCTAATAACATCTAAGGATCTATTACACTTTTCTGAATTCAAATAAAGAGGTGTTCTTGCATTTTTTGAAAGTATTAAAAGAATCTTTTTATCTAGTTTGTCTAATTTAATCTGTTTAATTCTTTTAGATGAAGGTTTTTTATACCTAACTTTAATATCACCAAAATAATCAGGGATTACAGTTGCATAAGGTTTATACTCTTTTATACAGATAAAAGTTTGATAATCCACAACTTTACTTTTTAACAGCATTATTATTTTTTCCATGTGTTTCTCAAAATTAACTATAGAGTTTGTAACAATCTCTATAAACATGTCCCAGTTGCCAAATCCTGTTGCACAGTATGTGACAAACTTTTTTTTAGAAATACTCTCTGCAAGTTTCTCTTGCTTGACATTATCTATCTTTTGCAGTCTTAATAAAACAGTATAACTTCTAAAACCTAACTCTTCGTAATTTAAATTCAAGAAATAGTGTCGTATCAATCCATTTTTAACAAATTTATCAATTTTGTATTTTACTCCATCTTTTGACAATCTTATTAATTTGCCTATTTTTGTGTTTGATAGACGACAATTTTCATTAAGTAGATACAATAGTCTCCTATCCTTAAGTGTTAACCCCTCCATATTGTATCTATAAACTGAATTTATTTATATATTTTTCCTTTTTTAGATAGTTTTTATTAAAATACTTTCTTATATATATAAAACAAGAATAATAGTATAATAAATAGTTATAAAATAAAAGTTTATAAATTAAAAAATAACTTTATAAATTACAAGTTTACAAATTAAAAGGGAGGATATTATGATAGAATTCAAAAATAAAGTTCTTATGATTGGACATGGTTATGTAGCGCAATGTACTTTGCCAATTTTATTAAAACACATAAACATTCCTTGTGAAAATATTACTGTTATTGATATGGATGATAAAAGTGAACAGTTAAAAGAATTTATTAATA